>JARYMF010000013.1 GCA_029907255.1 Armatimonadota bacterium | reverse complement strand
GCCCAGGACAGTCTACATGCGCATAATGCCGCTTCTCTGTCTCATACTCAGCATGAAATGTCGCAATCGTTATGCCCCTCGCCTTCTCCTCAGGCGCTGAGTCAATCTCATCAAAACTCTTGAACTGCGCTAGCCCCTTCGACGCTAATACCTGCGTGATCGCTGATGTTAACGTCGTCTTCCCATGGTCAACATGACCAATAGTCCCTACGTTTACATGCGGCTTCGTCCTCTCAAACCGCTGCTTCCCCATCTTTTATGCCTCCTTAAAGCACGTCTGATTTCTAATTGGACACGAACTTTGCAATAATACCAGATTAATCCAGAAAATGGAAGACTTTTGCGCTAATTATTCTAGCACACGCTTCCATCAATTATTGCTTATCCCTCTCCAGTTTAAGGAGAAGGAAAGATTTTATCAAACTCGTTTTAATCTAACTTTTGACTAATGTTTAGTGTCAGTAAGACACGCCGATGGGTCGTCCTCCGACCTTTAAAATCAATTCTTCTTCGACGTCTTTCGGCACTTCTTCGTATCGCGCAGGTTCCATTGTATAGGATGCCCTGCCTTGGGTTATTGAGCGAAGACTTGTAGCATACCCGAACATTTCGGCGAGTGGAACTTCTGCCCTAATTATCTGTGTTCCACCTGGCCCTGGCTCCATGCCTAGAATCTGTCCACGCCTTGAGTTCAAATCGCTGATTACGTCCCCCATAAAGCCTTCGGGAGTCACAACCTCAACGGCCATAATTGGTTCCTTTAGGGCAGGCTCTGCATTTTTTAGAGCAGCTTTTACTGCCATCGAGCCTGCTATCTTGAATGCTACTTCCGAAGAATCCACTTCATGGTATGAGCCACCGATTAGTGTTACCCCAACGTCAATAACTGGGTAGCCGGCTAATACACCTGATTCAAGTGCTTCTCGAACTCCTGCTTCTATTGCAGGGAAGAATTCTTTGGGTATTTCGCCACCCTTGATTTTTGTATTAAACTTTATGCCCTCGCCAGGACCTAGCGGCTCAACTCTCAATATGCAGTGTCCGTATTGGCCACGTCCTCCCGTTTGTCTTACATAGCGACCTTCGCCTTCTCCAGCATGCCTTATTGTTTCCTTGTATGCTACTTGTGGCCTGCCGTGGTTTGCCTGGACGCCAAATTCCCGAAATAGTCTATCCAATATAATTTCTAGGTGAAGTTCACCCATGCCTGATATTATGCTTTGCCCTGTTTCCTCGTCTATATGAACACGGAATGTCGGATCTTCGATGGCCAGTCTGGCAAGGGCGGTTGCCATTTTTTCTTGCTCGGCGGCTGTCTTTGGCTCAACAGCCACTGAGATTACCGGCACCGGAAATTGGATTGCCTCCAAAACGATAGGGTGATTCTGCTCGCAGAGCGTGTCACCCGTCACGGTGCTCTGCAACCCAACAACTGCCACTATATCGCCCGCACGAACTTGCTCTATATCTTCCCTATGGTTTGCGTGCATTCGCAAAATTCGCCCAATACGTTCCCTAACACCGCGAGTCGAGTTAAAGACATGAGCACCCTTCGATAAGCGTCCCGAGTACGCCCGAATGAAAGTCAGTCTTCCAACATAGGGGTCGGACATTATCTTAAACGCCAATGCGCTGAACGGCTGGCTTTCATCTGGGCTTCGGGTTTCTATTTCGCCTGTCTTTGGGTTCGTGCCTATTACTGCGTCTATATCAAGCGGCGAAGGGAGGTAATCCACAATTGCGTCCATCAAGGGTTGGATTCCCTTGTTTTTGAACGCCGCACCACAAAGCACAGGGACTATTTGCCCAGAAAGCGTGCCTTTTCGGATTGCAGCTTTGAGAGCTTCAACTGTAATCCTGCCGCCTTCTAGGTATATGTCCATAAGATTTTCGTCTACCTCAGCCAGAGCCTCAATCATAGCCTCGCGATGTTCAAGGGCATTGTTTAGCATATCGGCGGGCACGTCGGTCTCCCTTATTTGAGTTCCTAGCTCATCAAGGTAATGGATAGCCCTCATTTGTAGCAAATCAACAATGCCCTCAAATGCGGATTCGGCTCCTATGGGGAGCTGAATAGGGATTGCATTTGCTCCAAGGCGCTCGCGAATTCGAGCAACTACCCTATAGAAATCCGCCCCAAGTCTATCCATTTTGTTTACGAAGGCTATCCTCGGGACGCGATACTTATTAGCCTGCCTCCAGACTGTTTCAGACTGAGGCTGAACGCCACCCACGGCGCAGAATATTGCAATAACACCATCAAGGACCCTGAGGGACCTTTCAACTTCTACAGTGAAGTCTACATGCCCTGGTGTGTCGATTATATTAATCCTATGGTCCCGCCAGAAGCAGGTTGTTGCCGCAGATGTGATTGTGATTCCGCGCTCCTGTTCCTGCTCCATCCAGTCCATAGTGGCTGCCCCGTCATCCACTTCGCCCATTCTATGGATTCGGCCTGAGTAGAACAGGATGCGTTCTGTGGTGGTAGTCTTGCCCGCATCAATGTGCGCGGCTATTCCTATATTTCTTGTTTTCTCTAAATCGTAATCTTTCCTCAATTACTCCACCCCCAATTTGGCTGCTACCCTGGGCGATGTTGCCCAGGGAGCACCCAATGGGCAACTACCACCTGTAGTGGGCAAACGCTTTATTAGCTTCCGCCATCCTATGGGTATCTTCTTTCTTTTTAACGGATGCCCCGGTATTAGCCGCAGCATCCATAATTTCCCCTGCCAACTTTTCAATCATTGTATATCCGGGTCGCTTGCGTGCGAACGTTATAATCCACCGTATCGCAAGAGATAGACGGCGGTCGGACCTGACCTCCACAGGAACTTGATACGTGGCACCACCAACGCGCCTAGGTCTTACTTCAACCACAGGCATTACGTTCTTGACGGCTTGCTCAAGCACTTCTAGCCCACTCTTACCTGTTTTCTGTTGAATGAGATCAAGTGCTTTATACAGTATTTTTTCGCCCACGCTTTTCTTGCCCCTTGTAAAGAGCCTGTTAATAAAGCGTTGGACAAGGGTGCTGTTGTACACCGGGTCTGGTGGTATCTCACGTTTTCGTACAGGTCCTTTTCTTGGCATTAGCGTACCTCCAATTTACTTGGGCTTCTTAGTTCCGTATTTGGATCTACTACTCTTCCGATCTTTGGTGCCCGCAGCATCCAATGCACCCCGCACAACGTGGTAGCGGACACCCGGAAGGTCTTTAACACGGCCACCGCGCACAAGGACAACCGAGTGCTCCTGAAGGTTATGGCCAATCCCGGGGATGTAGGCTTTTACCTCCATCCCGTTTGTAAGCCTAACTTTTGCAATCTTACGGAGTGCTGAGTTAGGCTTTTTTGGTGTTTCAGTACGCACGCTCAAACATACCCCGCGCTTCTGAGGTGTGCCTCTTAGTGCCGGAGCCGCACTCTTCTTTTTAACTTTTTTGCGTCCTTTTCGAATAAGCTGACTGATTGTTGGCATAGGATCTCTTCCTTCTTTATTGTTTCTTTCAAAAATTGCTTACTTTTATAGGCTATTAGCCTGTGCAAAATCTCTCTACAAACAACATTGCCCCTCGCATGCGATTTGAGGGGCAATGAGACATAGACGTCCGCAGTGAACTTTATAGCTATCTATGTGAGGAGATGTTTTCCTCGCATCGCCCCCCTTATATTAATGCGGAACGACAATACAAGCACCTTAATGGAACTTGTCAACTGCCTCGCCGAGAAAGTTAGGCAAAGCAATCAATTCGTCACCGCGACTATTCTAACAAACCGATATAGTATACTAAATGGCCCGCAGTTTGTCAACAATCCGTACTGAAGTTTTCTGTGATATTTTTGTCACATTCTCGCCAAGAGCCAAGTCTGTCATTAGCAGCAGCGCCGATTATGCATTTATATAGCTGCCCCAGCCGCCTCCGCTTCACCTTCGGCTTCTCCACTAGATGACTCTCCCGATTTGGACTCTGCCGTAGCCGATTCGCCTGCAGGGAGAAACGCCTGTGCCGACAGTACCTCGCGGGCAGTGATTGCTTCTTTGCTCTCGGCTGGCTCTACTTCAATAGCACGATAGTCCGGCAAACCAGTGCCTGCTGGGATCAAACGACCGATTATTACATTCTCCTTGAGACCTACCAGGTTATCGCGCTTGCCCTTCACCGCGGCTTCTGTAAGAACTCTTGTGGTCTTTTGGAACGATGCCGCGGATAGGAAGCTATCGGTTGCAAGTGATGCTTCCGTAATGCCAAGCAACACCCAATCGGCTGTTGCCTCGGTTCCAGGCGGGTCAAGCTGTCTGACTCTAGCATTTTCGTCCTCGAATTCGAACTTGTCCACTATCTGTCCAGGCAGGAACTTTGTATCCCCAGCATCTCTGATTTTCCTCTTCCTGAGCATCTGGCGAACGATTACCTCGATATGCTTGTCATTGATGGACACACCTTGGGATTTGTAGACGTTTTGAATTTCTCTGACAAGGTAGTCCATAACACCACGTACACCTCGAAGCTCCAGGACCTTGTGTGGGTCTAGCGGGCCTTCCGTGAGTCTGTCTCCTGGTTGGAGTTCGTCGCCAATGTTGACTTCCAAATTGCCACGATATGGAACTAGGTGAGTTTTCCGTAGTGTGACTGTTTCAAACCCAAGTTCTTTGAGTCTTTTTGCAATCTTCTCGGTGATTTCGGTACCAGCGGCATATAATACTTCGCCGTCCTCACCTATAATGTCTTCCGCAAGCACTTCGCCAACAATTGCTGACAAGTTCTCAGTAGGTTGCTTTGTATGGATGACCACTCGTTTGAGACCTTTGGTCTCGATGTCGACAACCTTGCCACCTACTTCGGTAATGATTGCCTGCCCTTTTGGCTTCCGTGCTTCGAACAGCTCAACTACACGAAGCAGGCCTCGAACCTGGTCTTCGAGAACCTTCAGAACTGCTTGCACAGCACGCACACGCTCGGTCTCCATTCCCTCGATACCTTCTTCGAGTGAGATAAGACCGCGCTGAATATCGTCATGAAGCTCTCGGAGGGATTCCTGTTTCTTCTTTTTGACTTCTGCAACGCCTGTGAGGTATTTCCCAGCAACGCCGCCCGTATGGAATGTTCTCATTGTAAGCTGAGTTCCAGGTTCGCCTATGGACTGGGCTGCAATTATTCCGACGGCTACGCCAACCTCAACTGGCTTGCCGATTGCCATATCGCGCCCGTAGCATTTCGCGCAAATTCCCTGGCGAAGCTCACAGGTTAGAGGTGACCGAATACCCACTTTTTTGATGCCTAGCTTTTCGATTCTGTCGGCCATGTCATCGCTGATTTCTTCATTTACATCAACGAGCACTTCCCCTGTGTTTGGATCTATAATTGGCTCAATTGCACATCGCCCGCGAATTCGCTCTGCTAGGGTTTCGACAACATCGCCTTCTTCGATTATCTCGCTGACCCATATGCCTTGGGTTGTACCGCAGTCTTCGGCTCGGACAATCACGTCTTGCGCAACATCCACCAACCGTCTTGTCAGATAGCCGGCGTCTGCGGTTCGAAGAGCTGTGTCTGCCAAGCCTTTGCGTGCTCCGTGGGTCGAGATGAAGTACTCAAGGATTGAGAGACCCTCGTGGAAGTTCGACTTGATTGGAAGGTCTTCAATTAAGTTGCCAAATGGGTCGGACATCAATCCGCGCATACCAGAAAGCTGCGTTATCTGCCTTTGGCTACCTCGAGCACCGGAATCTGTAATCATGTATATCGGGTTAAATCGGTCGATATTTTCCAGAATAGCCTCTGCAACTTCTTCAGAAGCTTTTGTCCACAACTCCAAGACCTTCTGTTTGCGTTCTCCTTGGCTAATTAGACCCCTATGGTATTGCTGATTTGTTTTTTCGACAGCTTCTTCCGTGCGTCGTATGATTTCATCGCGTTTTGCAGGAATGTCCATATCCGTCATGGAAATTGTCACTCCTGCACGCGTAGCATATTCGAAGCCGATTGCCTTTAGATCATCAAGTAGCTG
The DNA here is from genome assembly GCA_029907255.1 of Armatimonadota bacterium. Classification (NCBI taxonomy): domain Bacteria; kingdom Bacillati; phylum Armatimonadota; species Armatimonadota bacterium. The sequence continues at coordinate 76,576 of JARYMF010000013.1, read as the reverse complement.
AATAGTTCTATCGGAACCATAGTGCTTGTGGCATTCGGCTACTAGGTTCTCAACAGCTTTCTTATTTAGCACCTTATCAAAGTTGTGCAGTTTTTCGGGCAGAATTTTGTTTAAAATAAGCCTGCCAGCTGTTGTTACGCGAATGCTTGAATTGCCATTCTCATCCTTGACTCGTACTTTGATTGGCGCATGCAAATCAAGGTGACCCAACTCATAAGCCAAAATGGCTTCATCTACGTTAAATACCTCTTCAGGTGGCTCTCCATCCGCCATTTGGGTTAGGTAGTAGCACCCAAGTACTATATCCTGAATTGGCGCAACGACTGGATGCCCATCAGCCGGCAGGAAAAGGTTATGACTTGAAAGCATAAGTACCCGCGCCTCAGCTTGCGCAGTAGCTGAAAGCGGTACATGCACTGCCATTTGGTCGCCGTCAAAGTCTGCGTTGAATCCATGGCAAACTAATGGATGTATCTGAATAGCCTTTCCATCCACCAACACGGGCTCGAATGCTTGTATTCCAAGCCTATGGAGTGTTGGAGCTCGGTTAAGAAGAACTGGATGTTCGCGAATGACCTCTTCAAGGGCATCCCATACCTCGGGTTTCATTCTGTCTATCATTCGCTTTGCTGTTTTGATGTTCGAAGTATATTGCTTCTCAACCAGCGTCTTCATGACGAAGGGCTTAAATAGCTCCAACGCCATTTCCTTTGGAAGACCGCATTGGTGCAGCTTTAGATGCGGACCAACTACGATGACTGACCTACCGGAATAGTCAACGCGTTTGCCAAGCAAGTTTTTGCGGAACCGCCCTTCCTTGCCTTTCAGCATATCCGAGAGCGACTTTAGAGGCCTATTGTTCGATCCCACAACCGGCCGTGCACGCCGACCGTTGTCTATCAAAGCATCCACCGCTTCTTGAAGCAGACGCTTCTCATGATTGATAATTGATTCCGGAGCGCGAATTTCGATGATTTTCTTTAGCCTATTATTTCTATTGATTATTCTCCGATAAAGGTCATTCAAGTCGGACGTAGCAAACCGCCCGCCGTCGAGCTGAACCATCGGACGTAGCTCCGGCGATATAACAGGAATCACCTCAAGGATCATCCATTCTGGCCTAGTCTTTGAGCTAATAAAAGCCTCCACAACCTCGAGCCTTTTAATTGCACGAGCCCGTTTCGGGCCTTGTGTATTCTTTATCTCTTGTCTTAACTCTCGCGCCAGCTGCTCCAAATCAATCTCTTGAAGGAGTTCCTTAATCGCCGCAGCGCCCAAGCCAGCCTTTACGACACCCGTCAAATCTTTTCCCGTTCTAGCGCTGACCATTGATAGCAATCGCTCAAGAGAACGGTATTGATCTTCGGTTATGAGTTGCCGCTTTTCAATCGTCTCGAGGAGTTTCAAAGATTGCATGAGCTCGTCAATCCGAGCGGCAGCATCTTCTTCTTCGATCCTAATTTGACTTGCGATTTCCTTCTGGCTAAGTTCGCTGTCGCCCTCTTCCTCCTCGCCTGCTGCTTTCATTTCTTTTGCGGCAGACCGGCGAATAGAAGCTATGGCTTCATCCTTAGCCTCTTTAATAGCTTCGATTTCCGCACTCACAGCCGCTCTAATCTCATCTAGCTCGCTATTGATTAGTGCTCGGTCTACATGCGTGACAATGTAAGATGCGAAATAAATGACCTTTTCAAGCGGCTTAGTCGAAATATCGAGGATTAAGCTTAGGGGACTTGGCACTCCCTTGAGGTACCAAATATGGCAAACAGGCGCCGCCAGTTCAATATGACCCATGCGTTCGCGCCTTACTTTTGACCTGGTGACCTCTACGCCACACCGGTCACAAACTATACCCTTGAATTTAACCTTTTTATAGCGACCGCAATGGCATTCCCAGTCTTTTACTGGGCCAAATATTCGCTCGCAAAACAAGCCGTCTCGCTCTGGCTTAAAAGTGCGGTAGTTTATCGTCTCTGGTTTCTTAACTTCGCCGCACGACCAGGCACGTATTTCGTCTGGTGAAGCGATTGCTATCCTTATCTTATCGAATGTGCTTACATCCGTCATTATTTGCCCTCCTCGAACTCGCTGCTAGGAGTCATTAAAGGCGCTCGGGGCCGGATTAACCCGCGGCGCGTTTCGGTAGATTCTTCTTCGCGGTCTTTGAGGTCTATCTCCCTAGACCTATCATCCTCTACAGTAACCTTGAGGCCAAGGCTCTGAAGCTCGTTGATTAGTATCTTAAATGACTCAGGAACGCCGGGCTCTAGAATGCTTTCGCCCTTTACAATGGATTCGTAGGTTTTAACGCGCCCTAGAACGTCATCCGATTTGATAGTAAGAATCTCTTGAAGCGTGTAAGCCGCACCATAAGCCTCAAGAGCCCATACTTCCATCTCACCAAATCGCTGGCCGCCGAACTGAGCTTTTCCGCCGAGCGGCTGTTGTGTTACTAGCGAGTATGGTCCAGTCGAACGCGCATGAATCTTATCGTCAACTAGGTGCGCCAGCTTCATCATATGCATATACCCCACAGTTACTGGCTGTTTGTAGCGCTCACCGCTCAAACCATCAATAAGCCATGTCTTTCCTGTGTTCTCGTCGAAGCCTTTTCGCTCCCATACTATTTTCTTAATCCGCTCAACAATTTGATTCAGATCATAATCCTCAGGAGCTGGCATCAATGTTGCTTCTCCACCGGTTTCTGCGGCCTTTTCTATCTTTGCCTTTTCAGCCTCATATATTTCGTTATCGATAACAGGAGGCGCGCATACGTAACGAGCGATGTCTTCCAACTCCTTAGCCGAAAGCTCGGCAAGACGGTCACGAATCTTCGCAAGCACCGTGTCCATGGTATCCTCAGGGGTTACCTCGACATCAAGGCGAAGTTCGGTTTTTACATAATCCGCCAGGATGGTTTGTCGAGCTTTTTCTGCATATTTCTTTAGCTCTGCAAGAATCTCGGCCTCGCTGGCACCCTGGAAAATAGGATTGATGTACGAGCCATTTGTGTTAGCCGCCACCAATCCAAGGTGAGTTTCGAGAATCTGACCGATATTCATACGCGACGGTACACCCAATGGATTTAGGACCATGTCAACTGGGGTACCATCGGGCAAGAATGGCATGTCTTCCTCTGGGACTATTTTAGATATAACTCCTTTATTTCCATGGCGCCCGGCAAGCTTGTCTCCTTCCATTATTTTTCTCTTTTGAGCAACATAGACGCGAACCAGCTGGTTGACGCCTGGCATCAACTCATCTCCGGGGAGTCTTTCCAGCTCACCGTCGCACCTGTCGCACACTGTGCGGTCCGCGCGCTTACTGAAATTGAAGACCGTCTGGCACCTTGTACATCTGTACTTGAATCGGGAGAAAACTTTGGTGTCAATAACTTTTCCCTTTTCCCCATGTGGCACGCGGAGTGATACATCTCTTGTTTCTTCAGCCTTTTTGCCAAAGATTGCGATTATCAGCCGCTCCTCTGCTGTCAGCTCTCCCTGGCCTTTGGGCGCTACTTTGCCTACAAGGATATCCTCGGCCCTGACTTCAGCGCCGATTCGTACGATGCCGTTTTCATCCAGGTCTTTGAGCATGTCTTCGCCCACGTTTGGGATATCGCGGGTGATTTCCTCAGGGCCCAGCTTGGTATCTCTAGCCTCGATTTCATATTTCTCAATATGAATAGAGGTATACGTGTCATCCTTCACAAGGCGTGAACTTACTAAGATTGCATCCTCATAGTTGTAACCGCCCCACGGAAGGAATGCGACTAAGACATTCTGGCCTAACGCTAGTTCACCGTTATCAGTACAAGGCCCATCAGCTATAACGTCGCCCTCACGCACTCGCTGACCTGGCTTTACAATTGGCTTCTGGGTAATGCAGGTGGCCTGGTTAGACCGAAGCATATTGATTAGATTATAATCGTCAATGCTTCCGTCGCGCAGTTGAATGCTTATTTGCTCTGCTGTCACTCGCTTTACGATACCAGGCCGCTTGGCGACCACAACCGCGCCGGAGTCCAGTGCTGCTCGGCGCTCAACACCAGTCTTTACAAGTGGCGCGTTGCTCCTAAGCAAAGGCACGGCCTGTCTCTGCATGTTTGAACCCATCAGCGCCCGGTTCGCATCGTCATTTTCGAGGAATGGAATCATGGCGGTAGCAACGCTGAACACTTGCATCGCTGATACGTCCATGTAATCTACCGCCTTAGCCGGCACCGTAGGATAACTGCTTTCATACCGTACAGTCAGGTGCGGCACGCTTATCCTGCCTTCCTCGTCTACCGGGGTATTTGCAGGAGCGATATGATAGTGGCTTTCCTCGTCTGCTGTAAGGTAGTGTATTTCGTCGGTAACTCTGCCATCCACAACTTTCCGATATGGCGTGCGGATGAAACCGAACTCATTTATTTTTGCGTGAATTGCAAGAGAGCCAATTAGACCAATATTCGGACCTTCTGGCGTCTCGATAGGGCAAATTCGGCCATAGTGCGAGTGATGAACGTCTCTGACTTCAAGTTTTGCACTTTGTCTACTCAACCCGCCAGGCCCAAGAGCACTAAGGCGCCGCTTGTGAGTAAGTTCGGCCAGCGGGTTTGTTTGGTCCATGAATTGTGAAAGTTGGCTACTTCCAAAGAAGCTTTTTATGCTTGCAGAGATTGGCTTCACAGATAGCACGACTTGCGGGATAATATTTTCCGCTTCCAAGCTTGTCATGCGTTCCTTTGCAACTTTCTCCATCCTGAGAAAACCCATTCGTAGCTGGGTCTGCAAGAGCTCGCCGACAGAACGAACACGTTTATTCTCTAGATGGTCAATGTCGTCTGTTGAACCTACACCTTGACTTAAACCGATTATGTACTGGATTATGCTTATTAGATCATCTTTCGTGATAGTGCGGCAGCTTAGCGGTAATCTTAGTCCTAGCTTGCGATTTAGCTTATATCGCCCCACTTTGGCTAGGTCGTACCGCCTGGTGTCAAAGAATATGGAATTGAGAAGACTTCTTGCGCTCTCAATTGTTGCTGGGTCACCAGGCCTAATCTTCTTATATATATCTAGCAACGCCTCTTCTTTGTTTCGCGTTGGGTCCTGGCTAAGCGTGCTCTCTATATAGCGATTGACCCTAAGCACAGCGATTTCTGGCAGTTTCAAATTTTCAATCTTTCGAGCAACTTCCTTCTCTATCTTCCCATATGCTTCAAGAATCAGTTTTCCGGTTTTGGGATCTACCACTTCCTCTGCAACACGCAGACCAACAAGTTGGTCCCTCGTTGGATTTTGTATTACTTCTCGTTCTGAGAAGAGGTCCACAATATCGCGTGTGGTATCGCATGGCACCGACTGCTTCTCCACCGCTATTCCTTCCGAGGGCAGTGTGGCCGACTTTATTTTTTGCATGATCTCGGCATCTATAATCGTGCCTTCGTCAGCCAACACCTCACCAGTGGCTACGTCAACAAGTTGTTTAACAAGTTTGCGTCCCTCAGCTTCCTCCGGCGGAACCATTTCCGTTGTCGGGCATGCCGCTGGGAACATATTCAATGCACGAAGGAGAGTGGTAATTGGGAACTTGCGAGTTTGAGTAATGCGCACGGTAATTACATCATTCGGATCGGTCTCAATGTCAACCCATGCGCCTTCGTTTGGGATTATTGAAGCGAAATAGAGGACGCGGCCGCTGAAATCCAACGTGTCTCTAAAGTAGACCCCAGCCGACCTCGCAAGCTGACTGACTACAACTCGCTCGGCTCCGTTGATTACAAATGTTCCCTTCTCAGTCATTAGAGGGAGGTCGCCAAGGTATACTTCAGATTCGATGACTTCCTTTGCTGCACCAGTAAGCCGAACTTTTGCCTTTATTGGTGCTTCGTAAGTCATGTCGCGGTCGCGACATTCTTCGATACTGTACTTTGGCTCCCCCAGTGTATAATCTAGGAGTTCGAGCGAAATATTACCGGTAAAGTCGTAAATTGGAGAGAAGCTCTCGAAAAGCTCCCTCAAGCCTTCTCGTAGAAACCATTCATATGAATTTCGTTGGACTTCTACGAGGTCTGGGATATCGATTTCTTTGAGGATTGCAGGAGTGCGATTGAATGAATATTGGTTCGATCTCATTTGGCCCTCCACCTTAAGACACGAACTGTTATTATAGCAGCTGAGAAATCAATTGTCAATAATTTTGGGAGATGACAAGAAAAATTTTTCAAAATAATTTTGAAAAAAATTAAATAATCGACAAAAGCCGGGAGTGTTACTTTCCTCAAAAAGGATTCTCACTCCCGGCTCAAATGAATTTTGTCTAGCTAGATTTACTTCAGCTCTACAGTTGCACCCTGTTCCTCTAGTTTGGCTTTAATCTTAAGGGCCTCTTCTTTCGGTACGCCTGTTCTAACTGTTTGTGGCGCGGACTCAACAAGGTCTTTTGCTTCCTTAAGACCTAGGTCTGTAACCTCACGTACGGCTTTGATGACCTGGATCTTCTTTTCTCCTGCGGAAGCTAAGACTACGTCAAATGTGCTCTTCTCTTCTTCAGCTGGGGCAGCCTCTGCAGCTGCTGGCGCAACTCCGGCGGCTGGCATTGCAACTGCCGCCACAGGTGCCGCTGCCGAAACTCCATACTTCTCTTGTAGGGCTTTCACTAGCTCGTTAAGCTCTAGTACGGTTAGATTGTCTATAGATTCAATGATTTCTTCAACTTTATTAGCCACTGTGCTTACCTCCTGTTGTTTTCACATTTTTTTCTTTTAAAGTTTTGCCTATGGGCAAATTGAGCGAAAATTACTACCTCTTTAAGCTTGGATTATGCTGCCTTCTTGTCGGCGACTGCCTGCAGAGTATAGACTAGGTTCGAAACGACACCTTGTAGCGTGCCAACCAAGTTTACTATAGGCGACTGCATACTTCCCAGCAATTGGGCATATAGTACGGGCTTTGCTGGTATCTTTGACAATTGCTCAATTTGGGCAGCACCATACACCTGGCCCTCAATATACCCACCTTTAATGGCAAGTGTTTTGTGCTCTTTCATGAAGTCGGTTAGGACTTTCGCCGCAGTGATTGGGTCATTGTGAATGAACGCCACTGCCGTCGGGCCTTCAAGTAATTCGTCCAAATTAATTCCTGAGGTCTGAGCCACTGCCCGCTTAAAAAGGGTGTTCTTAACTACCTTGTACTCTGCGCCCGCCTCGCGTAGCTTTCGGCGAAGGTCGGTAATCTCGCTGACATTAAGCCCGCGATAATCTGTAAGTAACAGACCGCTGGAGCTACGAATATCTTCCTCGAGCCTGCTTACCGCTTCAACCTTCTCTTGTTTTGGCAATACATATCACCTCCCTCTTGAAAAACCTCGTTTAAAAAATTAAAGGGATCGCCGTAGACTGCGGGATCCCTTAAATATCCTTATGGGCAACTTAACCTTAAAAACCCTTTGCCCTTCCCCAGCCTCGGTAGGCAGGCATATCATTGCCCTTTAAGTCATCAGACACCTACTGTCTACGGCGGTTGCCAGATTCAGCTGTCGATGTATGTTATCACAACATAACTCTTCATGTCAACATAAGATTTTAACTGCTCATGAAAATTATAGTGGGCGGCAGGATTCCACCGCCCAGTACTTTCTAGCAAGTGCATTTAATTTTAAGGAGTAACAGACCTTCTCTCAGGTTGCGCCACGCCAATCTCCGTGCTCGCCACAGGCCGCTCTGGAACAATACTTGGTGTGAGGAAAATTAGAAGCTCGACGTCGGTGTTGTTTTTAGTAACATTTCGGAATAGCGGGCCAATTATCGGAATGTCGCCAAGAAGTGGAATCTTGGTGACGTTAGTTGAATCAGATTTGCGAATAATTCCGCCGATGACTATTGTCTCACCATTTGCAACTCGCCGCGTTGTGGAGAGCGATTGCTGATTTGTAATAGGGATTTCCGTGCCGTCAGGACCTTTTACTGGGTCTCCTTGGTCTGCTACAACCGGCTGAATCCAAACCGTAATGGAATTATCACCGCGGTTTATCGTAGGCCTCACCAGAAGTTGACTGCTGATTGAAAGGAATAAAGGAACCTGCTGTGTAACAAGCTGCCCTTGACCTGGTGAGGTTATTATTGTTGTCCAATATGGTACCTGCCTGCCAACTTGGATGGTGGCGGGAACATTGTTTAAAGTAGAGATAATCGGAGCGTTTATTATTTTTGCCTTGTTTTGGAGAAGCTTAGTCCGCAACGTCGCCATTACATTGCCATTAGCATAGCCAAAGATAACATTGCCACCAGGACCAAATTGGGTTTGGAATGACGAGTTAGCCCTTTCAAGGCTCCAATCAATACCGAGGGAAGATGCTTCGGTTGTGCTTATTTCGACGAATTCTGCCTTTATGCTTACCTGCTTCGGCGGCAAATCTAACTGTCTTATCGTTGACTCTAATTCTTCTATGCCTTCATCGGTTCCCTTTACGATAAGAGAGTTGTCTAACTCATACGGCATTATAAAATCAACACCTTCAGGCCAAAGACCTGTCTGCTGAGTTGTAGTAGTTTGGCCTGGCGCCTGTCCGGGTTGCGTTTGAGTCTGCCCTGGCCTAGTGTAGGTTGGCCGACCCGGAGGTGATGGTGGTACACCTTGCGCAGCTTCCAAGCTTACACCAGGAGCTCGCCCTGCGTAATCTAAATCAGCCCTCAGCGATTCAGTTAAAGGCGGAGTCGCATCAACTGGAGGGAACGTTTTGCCGCCAGGAATGTGAACCCCAGGGACTATTTTTTCTTCGCTCTTTGGCTCTTCTGGCGGATGCTGGTATAGCCCCAACAACCACATCATGTCAACCGGCCGGACATAGTAAAGCGGAATCTTTTCTACCTTTACATTCCGCCGTTGCGGGAGAGCAGTTTCCCACGCAGCTGAACCTAAGGACTCGTTGAGTGATGGAGTGCTCGTTTGGGAGGTAGCCTGAACTGTAGCCGACGCTGGGCCACCAATAATATATGTGCCATCGGCTTCCCTCCGGTATGTACATCCAACACTTTCCACGATTCGCTTGAGTGCTGTCTCTAAGGGCATATCTTTTAGGGTTGCTGTTACCTTTGCAGTAGCCTTTTCCTGGTCGGCTATGATAATGCTCTGTTTGCTGTCCCTTGCGAGAAGCATCACCACCTTGCTAAGGTCAGCATCAATAACATCAAGGGTAATTCGTGGTCCTGTGCTCGAATCAACGATACCTTGTGCGAATAAAATGCTGTTTATCCCGAGCAACAAAACTGTTGTGACTACCAGAAGCATCCCGACGCTTTTTCTTGCTTCGGGCAGTCCGCGATTGCAATTCATAGAATTTCCTCCCCCGGTTAGTAGATAACTTGGTTTGAATTTCATTTATTTAGCGTATGCAGGTTTATAGATTTTATTGCTATAATACTCGCTCTTAAAAGGCATTGGCTCTGACAAGCAAATAATTTTAACGATAATAGCCGCCGCCGTAGCCGCCAGTGCCATAGCCACCATAGCCGTAGCCGCCATAGCCACTCATGCCATAGCTACCCATTCCGTAGCCGCCATAACCGTAGCCGCCCATGCCGTAGCTACCCATTCCCATTCCGTAGCCACCATAGCCGAAGCCGCCCATGCCGTAGCTACCCATTCCCATTCCGTAGCCGCCATAACCGTAACCACCACCATAACCGCCATATCCACCATAGCCGCCATAAGCAGCTCTAGTACCATAACTTTGAACCCCAAAGATATCGGCAAGGTCGCCGACATCTATAAAACCAATCTGCAGTTTTCTAATGTCTTTTGAAGTCGTCTGGTCGGTCTCAACTTCTGGAATCCATTCCGTCGGAGCAGTTACTTCGGTGGTTTGTTCTTTTTTGGGACCAATCATATAGATGCCATTCTCCTGGCGCATAGTCATGCCAGCGGCTCTTAGCATGGTGTTTAGCGCATTTGTGAACGGAACATCTACCAGATTTACGGTAATCAGCGTATTTTGATCCGCGCCTGCTTCGAAACCGTAGTTTTTCCCACTTCCCTGGAACAACATGTCAATTGCACTGCGAATTGGCGTATCCTGAACCCTTATAGTTACAAGCCTTTCTGTTTCGGGTTGTGCTTGCGCAAATGATGGTGCAGCCGCAATTACGGTCAAAATGGACGCTAAAATCAATAGAACTAAAATAGCTTTCATTGCTATTCACTCCTTTACTCTTTTCAAACTTGTCTTCATATTGTTGGACGACATTATTTGCTAATAAGTTCAGGACCAATAAGCACTAAAATCCAGGCGGCGGACCTTCATAGAAAGCTCCACCTCCCGGAGGCGGAGCTTCACGGTATGTTGTAGGTGGCGCACCTCCTCCAGATTGCCCGGTTCCTCCGCTTTGTCTGGCTGCTATTGATCCCGCGAGCTGCACCTTGATGGCCATTGGCACACGTGTATCCAAAGTTTTGAGTACCACGCCATCGGGTTCGATGCTCTCCACACGAACTTTCGAGCCACCTTTGGTTACAATATCTCCTGGCTGAACGATTTGCACTTCGCCTTCGGTTTCGAGAATGGCTTTCACCTTGCCATTCCATAATATACCAGCTACACGACGGAAGGGCTGAGGTGGCAATACTTCCTCTGCTTCTTCTTCCACCTTCTTAGGTTGTATGGGCCTCACTTCTGCTGGTGCAATGCGTATGCGCTGCACAGTCGGCACAAGCGCCATAAGAGCCTGAGTTTTTGTAGGTGGCCCTGTAAACGGCATAAATGGGTCTTTCCGATAAGGCAGCATTGGGGGCTGTTTTGCCTCTGCTACTGTTGCCGCCGTAGTTTCCGAAGGCGTAGGAGAAGGTTGTGGAGCACCTGGCGTTGCCTGCGTTGGTTCGGATGGCCCTCCCATTCCAGGAGGTAATGGCTCAGGAGAACCCATCTGCTGTGGGCCACTCTGCTGCGCCATTTCCATATCAGTTTCTGCAGGTGGCGCCCCTCCTATAACTCCGTATAATTTCAAGAACATGAGGGCAACAACTATTAGTAGAATTCCTGTACCTGCGGCTACTATCGGCAAATTCTTGCTATCTTGTAACCAAGCTCTTACTTTATCCATAAATAATACCTCTATCCGCCCGTCGATGTTCCTCCAGCACCAGCCATTTGAACAGGCGGTCCTGGCTCACCGTATGGGAAGATATAGACTGTCAAGCCATATTGGGCGGTCATATTTGGGCTAGGACCAGTTAACGATGCTGGGTCCACCTGCACCAATCTTCCAAAGTTCTTCCAAGACCGAATGTGGTTCATCAAAGTTTTAAAATCCCCTCGCACCTGCAAAGTACCGATTGGAATTCGTATTAGGGTTGTATTTATTGCATTTGGATCGACGGGGGCTGCTGGCACTTGAACACCGCTTACTAGTCTAACCTTGGTTTTCCTAGGCCATGATTCAATCATTGGTCCAAGAATCTCGGCTTGTTCCTTCCACAAGGCAATCATTCCTTGTGCTCGGTCCTGGAATGTAATCGGAGGCATTTTTGTTCGCAGATAGTAGTTATAGCGGGCCAATGCTATTTGGTATTTCGCTTGAGCAGCTGCGAGCTTTCGCTCTACTTGCGGACGAGTATCGGCGACAGCTTTTGCCTCATCATATCTCGTTTGCAAAGCCGCAATTTCTTGGCGCAACTTTGATATTACCAAAAAGTATATCCCTGCAGCGACCGCTATGCATGCAACTACGCCTATTATTATGACATGTATCCTTTTTAGCTTTCCTTGACCCATTTATTTTCCTCGACGACTTGAAATCCTAACTACTCTTCACCTTGAAAACCAGGAGGTGGCGCAGATTCTGCGCGTTGCAATTCTTCCGTGGTCGGTGCTCCTGGCATGGGACCCGAAGGTTGCGCAGAAGGTGGAGGTGGAGCAAAGGTTCCAGGTGCACCACCAGTAACCGGCGCACCTCCTGCTTGCGCCTCGGTAGATACTCCGGCATATTGGGGCGGTACTATGGGATTTACTAGCCTGCAAGTAACTGTAAAATCAAAGCCCTGGCCACCTCTAGTTACCCCAGACGGATATCCCGGAACTGATGATATGGTTACAGAACTGAAGATATGGCTTGCTCTGTACATATTAAGCAGATATCTTCCACAGTCACCAAGACTTCGCGCATGGGCTTCGATAGAAAGACTATCTGATGACGGTGTAATTGACCTGTAAAGGATGCGCCCATATGTATACCGTGCCAATTCCTCGTATAGATTCGGTATTGCGTCTATATATTTAAGAAGCCCATCTATGAAATCGAGTTTTTGCTGAATTGGCGGGATTTTGGCTTCTTCGGCCTCAACACGCTTTTGAAGAGCAACAACTTCGTCGCGCTTGGCTTCCATTTCCTGAACTTGCAATTGCAAGTCGGCTTTTGCTTTATTGAGGGTAAACCACCATCCAAGCATGCCGCCCAGGACCATTACAAAAGCCAAACCTGCAACGAAGGCAGCCTGACGTACTTTTCGTCTTTCGAATATATAAGGAGGTAGAAGATTAATCTTTAACACTTTACTTACTATTCTCCTATCAAATCCCTAATTGCAAGACCAACGCTTACTGGAAGAACTGCTGACACTTCCTCTAGGTAATCTTCAGACATACCTTTGGGAAAGAACGCAACATTCCTGAGAGGATTGGCTACGATTACTGGAATTGCAAGTTCATTTTCGAGAAATTTATCAATATCTTGCAGCTTTGCAGTTCCGCCACATAGCAAAATCTTTTCAGGTTGTTTTTGGAAGCGGCTAACGTAGTACTCCAACGACCGTCTGATTTCCGCCGCTAGATCTACGAGTACCGGCGCTATTGCGTCAAAAATCATTTCGTCAGAGATTGCGTCCTCTGATACTTGTAAGCTTTGTTCGCCGGCAGGAACAGGCATGGATGACTCAGGTTCAGTCGGTTGAGCCATTCCAGTCCCGGACTGTAGATCCGCAGAGAAATCGAAATTCTGCCCGGCGGGCGTAGATGACCCAGGCTCCTCTTCCGACAGGTCAAATGCCATAGACGGCGGTTTTGGCGCTGCCGGCTCCCCGAAATCAACGTCGAAATCTGGAACCGTTCCTGTTTGCTGAGCAGGTTGTTGAGTTTCCGGCTCCGATGGGCCATATCCCAATCCAGGAATGAATCCTAATGTGCTTAAATCTTCTTCCTCAGCGGTTGGAGCGCCTATGTCAACGGTAGCGTTGGTACCTCCCATGCCAGTAATGCCAAATCCCCCTGCTTCGGCGCCGGTAGCATGGATTTCTATTCTATCCATCATTACTTTGGCACGCTGCCGCTTTATACGTTCAGCCTCTTCCAGTGGTATATTCAACGTATCGCTAAGTGCCCTGGTAATAGCATCGCCTGCAATCGGAATTGTTCTTGGGAATGCAAGGATACCATCTTGGAAAACGGCCATCTCCGTGGTTTCTGCGCCCATATTGATAATAGCTACTGCACCGGCAGCCTCTCCATTTCTGGAAAGGTCCACCAACGACCTACATACAGCAAGAGGCTCAACATCTATGGCAACAGGTTCAAGTCCGGCTGCAAAAATGGCTTCCACATGGGTATTCACGACTTCCTGTTGGGCAACCGCAAGCAAGACTTCCATGTTCTGGTCGTCAGGAGGCGCTTCGGGTCTTTCAATAGGCTGAAAGTCCATAACTACCTCGCTGGCTGAAAAAGGAACATGGCGCTCTATTTCCCACTTCATTGTCTCAGCCAGCTCTTGCCTTGTCATCTTTGGCACTTCAATAATTCTAACGATTACAGAGGACTGACCTGAAACAGATGACACACATCGCTTGCATTTTATGCCGCTTTCCGATAGCAAGCGCCGAATTGCCTGCCCAAGCGTCTGAGGATCTATAACAATGTCGTTTTCTATTGTCCCAGGTGGAGTTGGGCTTATCCCTAGGGCGGTTATTTGTATACCACTTTTTCCAGGCCTTGCCTCCACCACCTTTATCAAGCTAGAACCAATATCAATCCCAACGGTGGGAGCACCACTAGACCGCTTTCCCATTCATTAACTCCATTGAAAACTAACCTGCCATTCAGTAGCTTTTGCGACGGTTTTAATCACCAAGCGTTTGAAGCCCGGCAACTGCCGTTGCGCAAACACAATGATGTTATCACTTCCTGGCAACGTTGTCAATAATTTGGACAGATGCAGTTTTAATGCTTGCATCAGTTTTCTGCAGGCATTAAAATCCACCCTTATGTCTTTAGTACTTAGCTCCATAGAATCGTGGACAAATAGTCTCGAAATATAGGTCGGTATTCCCTGAACGAGTGCTCGTCCAGAAAACCCAGATTTCGCTCGACAATGCGTTTGAATAGGTATTCTTTATCGCATAAATCTGTCCTTCGTTTACTATTTGGTCTGTTAGGTAACCGAAGGCGTTCCCTTTTGCGTCAGGTTCCTCTTGGAATGTTACTGTATGCTGCTCCGTAATATATTCCGACGACCCGGCAGGTTTGTATCTGACTTCAACTCTCTTGCCTTCTTCAATAGAAGTAAAGTAGAGACGGTTCTTTACCCAATCGGTTTCTACAGGAGTCTCGAGCGGCGGGTATGCGCCTACCACGGTCACCGATTCAACATCGGCGACGCCCTCTGGAGTTACAGCAACCTGCCTATTCAACTTAACGCTGTTCCTGAAAGCCTTGTAATACAAACCTGTTCCTTTGCCACCAGGAGCCGGACGCCTCCAGAATAGCCATAGGCGGTCCACTGGCGGACCGATATCTTCAGGATAATCAGCTTTTGGCAGAACGAACGGATTTCCTGGCCCGGGGCGATAGCGAGGGTTCGGATCGCTATCCAGAAGAACAAATGGCGAAACATCCGAAACATCATCGGTCGTTAGCCTATAACCCTTAGGCTTATAGGTGGCTAAAATTCTAGCTCCGGCCTCCGGAGTGCGCAGGAATTTAACTGTGCCTTCTTCTGGATTGATTATTACAGCACGATATAATCCTTTCAGCTTTACTTGTAAAGGATCAGAGTTATCCGAATAATCGAATATCAAAGCGTGCGTTTGTGAGTCCTGGATATACTTACCTACGTTTAGCTTCAGTTTGCCTTCTACAGGGTCAACTACCTGCACGGTAAAGCTCGTAGCGGTACTTGGAGGATCATCAGAGTCCAAGCTAGGTTTGCTCGCATCCCAGTCCACATGCCTTGAGTACCAAATCGAGGTCTTTGCGTCTCGGGTCAATTCTTCGTCCCTAATCTCAGGCAAGGTTACAATATCCATGTTCAAACTTCCGTCTCGATTAACTCTCTGCGGAACTTTATATCGGCTCAAGTAAATGTCCGAATTTTTGTGGAATGCCGAGAACCCCGAATAAACAACATCTATGACGTTTGTCGTTCGACCAGCAGTAGGCCTAAACAAGGGAACTGGCTCAGCTACAGATGTAAGCCCGCGAGGCACCGAGAGCTGGGCATCATTAGACCAATTGCTCTCAGCATTGGGACCATCGGGGTTTGGGTTTGCGTTGAAATATAATCGCCATTTGTTGTTATTTCCACCATACCAGAACGACCAGAGCCATAGTTTTGAATTTGACGGGTCGCTGCCAATTCTAGTTGCTAGCCCTCTAATACCGTACTTAGGCATTGTCCAGTCGTGCGTTGTGGTATAAATTGTTGAACTCGGACTTCCACCTACCAGCTCGGTATAGAACACCCTATGTTCAGCAACCTTTCGGTCTACACCAGCAATAGCTGTTTGATCTTTATAAGCCTGTCCTCCAAAAAAGAGCCAAGCCCTGCCGCTCATTTTGTCAACGGCAACAGACGGATTGCTAAACCTCACGCTTCCCGGCAAAAGACTGCCGCTAGCACCTTCAGGTGGCTGTGGGAAGAAATCAGCAACACCGCTGGGATTTGGGAAAGCTGCATTTGCGCTTGTTGGTGACCACCACTGCCCAGCTGCTGGCGCTGCAAAGCCCCATCTATCTCCTAGCCATGGCAGTGTAGATTGGTATAAATACCATGGGTCGGAAGCAACTGGCGTAGAAGAAGAACCTCCAGTATCCCCACCATATCTACTGCTAGACCAAAATATATGCAGGTTGCCGCTTTGCGGATCTATATATGCTGCGGGAGACATATCACCCGTGTTTATTGAGGCACCCGCGTCTATTTGCGGAAGCGTTCCAGGAGTTGTACCATCCGTTAGCCTAGCCTCGGTAACCGTCACTTTTACCTCAATTATCGGATTACCAAGTGACTCTCCCACTCTGTAGATTTCTTCTGCTTGCGGCCAGTCATGATATAAAGTAAACTTTTGCGAATATGTGCCGACTGGCTGGCCAATGGGAACCGCCACACTAAGTACCGGCAGCGTTGGAGTCAACCCCGGTCGTAATGCAAGCCAACGATCAGGAACATCGGGAATCCTCAGCACTGTTGGTGACTCGCCTACCCTCGCTTTGTGGAAGGTTCTGGTTAACGGAGGCAAATTAGGCAAAGGTGTAAACCCTGGACTTGACTGGAACCTTGGGTCTAGCGAAGAAACCACACAATCCGCCGGCAGCACATTTCCTGACCCTCCCGTAACTGGGTCTTGGACTGTATCGCTATATAAATCAAGCGAATACAGACGACTGCCAGGTGGCTCTACCTTGCGAGCCAAGCGAATGTTCATCAAATTGACATTGCCAAGATTATATACAGTAAAAGGTTTGAACCATTCGCCGAAGCCACGCTTTGGCCCATTCCAACTCAACAAACAATCACCAAGATTCTCAAGGAATGTCATCGGCAGGCCAGTATTTGGATTCACGGTAAATCCGAATCCCTGCGGCACCTTGCCAATGTCAATGGTCTTTTCTACAACTTCAACGCGCTGGTCCACAGGAACATGCACTTGTGCTTCAACTTCGCGGTATGCCTCAGCCCTTGCTCCACTAACTTGTCGCTGAATTAGTACCGATTGACCCAGTTCAGCAGGCTTATTTAGTCTGCCATCCCTGTTCGAATCAACATAGAAGTAGACTTTTCCAGTGTAACCTGAATTCCGCCACTCCAAAGCAGTAGGCGAAACACCATTTGGTACGTTCGCCGGCTGGAATCGTGGAATGGTGTATTGTATCAATACCGGATTGACCCCCACAGCCCATTCATCTGAACTGTTTTGGATAGGCAATGATGGCCAGAGGCTCACGGTTCCCTGCGTAGGATCTTCACGCGTGCTTGCCATTACGCAAGAAAGATTGCGTGAGCGGATATCAGGATAATCTAGGCTTGAGTTTATGCCAACATAAGGCGGCAGTGTATCCCACGGCAAAGGATTTACTACCCTATCTGGTCCTCCCGTCCAGGCGAGGTCCTGGCGTTCAACTCTGAACTTGTCTATTCTTTGGTTTATTCTGAAAAGCAGGCTTCTATCGCAAACATTAACGATTCTTTCCTCAGAACTCGTGCCATGGCTTACGACACCGCCTTCAACCCAAGGCATATAGCCAATAAGGTCATTGCCATTCATTGAGGTACAGGCTAGGTTTCTCCTTGTCTTGAACAAATTTGCCTGTGCCTCTACACCCACGCTTGCCGAGACACCTATGCCTGTGGTGTCATTGTACACAAGCCCTAGGGGGTTATTGATTGCCAAAATCTGCGGCACGTATTTCTTTCTATCACTCATGTCCTTGCTATGGTCCGGCACCACGGAATCGCCTGGAACGGCTTTCTTGTCATTTCCACCAGGTCTTTCCTGAACGGATACTGTTATTCGGCTGCCTGGCGACTGTGGCTTGCTGTGGGAAGAACTGTCCAATACATAGCAGTACTTAGCCCAATGTATGTATTTGCCGGTATCTTTGCTTTTAAAGCATCCTTTTGAGGACATAGTAAATGATTGCGACTGATCGCTTTCCTCCCCAGGCCCCCTGCTCTTGAAAATAACCACACAGTTGCTTTCGGTCTTTTCCTTGAAGCCATCATCGCCAAATTCCTTGCCTTCATTGACATCTTTACCCTCGGAATCCTTCGGTGGTCGGAGGTTCCAAGCTATCACATAGATTGCCTCACCCCATTCAAATGACAGTGGTCCACTCCTTGGATAACCTAGGGCAACTGTATGCAAGTTTTCAGGCAAGTCGTTTGGTGCGGTGCCCTCCTGGAGTTTGTCATAAATCTCTTTTGGAAAGATATCTACTTCTGGCTCGGCATTCTCCCCGGCCCCGCTAGTATCTTCGGGTTCGAAGTTCGGGTCAATCGTCCTGTTGAAATCCTCCAGCCCACCAGCACCACCGCCACTTCTGCTTGAGAATGCCCAAGTTGCACCGGCGGTATCGGTTACATACATCCTGCCCTCGCTTAATGCTGGCGATGATGTAACCCGACCATAAAGTGAGTATGACCAAATTTTCTTTTCAGTACCATTTCTTAGGTCAATCCCATAAATCCGATTGCTTTCGGTTCCCACAAACGCCATCGGAATATTCGATCCAGGAATAATCACGCCTGCTGGGCTTGAGTAAATAGCTTCAAATAAGTCGGGATAGCTCTCCCACTGGCCTTGCTCCACAAGTCCCAGTCCATTCTCGGCGTTGACAGCATAAAGATTTCCATCCGACGATCCAACCACCAAAATAGGGTCCACGTCTCCTGGCCGCTTGATAATAAGCGGCGACGAATAGAGAAATGCACCCTTACTCTCTTGACTGGCTGGCGGATACATCCACTGCAAGCTGCCATCAGACTTGCTAAGCGCAATTACTCTACCTGACATCTTATATTGCTTGGAGGGGTCATCAGGAGGACCCCATGTCGGACTATAACCGCCAGTGCACACATAAACATAATCACCAACAGCGGTTGTGCTTGATATTTGACCAAGAGTCTTTATTTGCTCGCCTTGAGCCGGGTCAGGCGGATACACCCAAAGAAGCTTGCCGGTTGTTGCGTTGATAGCATACACACGCCCATCGCTAGAGCCCACATAGAGAACGGTTCCGTCTAACGCTGGCGAGGCGTATATGGCTCCGATTGAACTTTTTTCAGGTGGTGGATACACCCAAACTGGTTCTGGTTCGCCTGGTTGCAGCGCATACACACGGCCGCTAGTGCTACCAATATACAGCCTTTTTGTGTCGCTAATGTCATCAACAACAGGAGACGAGAATTGGAAGCTTCCTAATTCCGAAGGAACTACTTTAATCATGTCGGCTGCGACATATCTAGGTTCCTCAAGCGATAGGCTAGTTTTGCTGGTAAGTGTTATTGAAATCCGCTCGCCCGTCTGCACAATATATTGACCGCCTAGCCTTATCCACTTTCCACCGTCGCGCTGGTCAACTATTACAGGCGGATTTTCTTTCGTGCCGACCTTTATAGTATATCTAGCATCGGAAATATATGGCTCGTCTGCAGTTGACGGTGGTATCCAAGCATAAATAGCATACGAACCCTCTGGAATATCCTCTGGGAACCATTCAAATTTGCTATCGCCATTTGCGTCCGCCATGACATGGTGGTAACCAATGCCTTGATAGCCGCCATGGAGAGCTCCCTCAACCCAACCGCCGCTACTTGAGGTGAACGCTACGTCGCTATCGTCAACAAACCATCCTGGCCCTCGCCATACACACCTCTCAGCATCAGTAAGCGGCGTGGCATCTGTTCTCAAAGCATAAATAGTGCCATCTGCTCCTGCTACAAAGGCAACTTCTTGGCCATTCAGCTTTCCAATAGCAGGCGTGCTTGAGAAACCACCTTCAATCCACGCATTTTCATCACTTGGAAACTGCCATGCGGGCCATCCACGGTCGTCTGTTTGAGTTGGAATACCTGAATCTGCTTCGGTACCAACGCCATATACAACGCCGACATCGCACCGCCCCGTTTGTGTACCAACCGAAGGCTTTAGACGAGTTTCAATGCGCGGCACAACTACGATTGGGTTTTCGTTGCTGGCAATCGGAGAAGAAAGCGCCACTCCCGTGTCCTGTTCAATCTTAACCGCATCGGCAATTACAACCGTATTTTGCGGCCTTTCTCGCTTGAATGTTTTATTGGATAACCTAATTTGGAGCGTATCGCCGCCCGCACCTAGTTTCAGCTTGAATGGCGACGTTCCTAGCGGAACCCAATTGCCACCAGAAGTCTGGTCAATAGAAAATGTGGCGACGGTTTCACCATTTATAACAACTGAATATTGAGCATCCGTTGTATGAGGAAAACCGGAGACGTATGAGGGGAACCACACATAGATATAGAACTTTACTTGGCGTGGAGCCCCAGAATCTGCCATTTCGAATGTCCATGTAGCGACTTCTCCACCGTCATTCGTCACCATAGCGTATAGGTAGTCATCCGCATAAGCATCCGGCGATTTCGCATCTGCCGATTGCCGCTGCCATTCAGGGGTCGCATTAAATCTGCCAGCTGAATCCTTATCATCAATCACATTGTTTGGTTCCCGCCATTCCTTTTCGGGATAGGGAAATATCCAAATTGGAACAGGCTTCTCATATACCAGAGAGCCATTCTCTCCCACACCTGTTCGCTTGGCATCATGGCGAAACATCGGCCACTGTCCAGCGGCAGATAGAGGATCGCCAGAAACTATGAATAAAATTGCGGTGGCAACTAAATATATAATAATCCTTGTTCTCATTTTCATTTTCACCTCCCGTCTGGGGAGCAACCTGGCCTTATTCAAACTTTGGCTTGACATAATTCTTTACTGCCTTTCGGCGCTACTTGGCTGCTGAAGTTCGTAACTTCCAGGAATAGCGCTAATAGTTCCAACAATCCCGCAGTTGCTTGGCCAGCTGGTTGGATCCAACTCTACAATTTCTCCGCTGAACCCAAACGGTCCCCCTGCCCAAGATGCCATATTTGTTATCAAAACATTGAGACTCGGCAAAATCTTTCCATGCACAGGCATCATCAAACGCCCTGTGGCTTTGAAGTAGTCTGTTGACATGCAAGCATAGATATCCTGAATAACGTCTTTGCCGCCGCTCACGGCATGGTCTATGATATAAATTCCCCTTGAATCAGTTATTAGGTCGTAATAGCGCGTATTACTGACTTTGTATCTATCAAAGCAAGTTGGATTGAACAACTGGAACTTTTTCCCGTTCACTGCCTCTATTTCCGTAACAACGGTTCTTATCAGACCGGCAGAAGGATTGGTCGCAAGGTCAGCGGCTGTCATATCAGGGCTTGGGTCAATAACGACAAGCGCGCCACCCTCACGTTCTCTACCAATCGCCTCGGGAGCAAGTGTTGGGTCGGGCAATGTTGCATCGGATGGGTCGGGCGATTGTGGCTGGTAGTTTGTAACAATTGCTATTAGGGTTGACCTTCGACCTTGTGGAAAATCCGACCACAGTTTCTTAAATCTGTAGCGTTTTCCTTGCTCGAAAGTTCGAGTTGTCCAGACAAGTTCATTCACAAATCCGACATTATCAATATACTTTGCGGCAATTTCGACAATTCGGTACTTTCCTGCATCGGCAATTAGGTAGTGATATTCTGGATAACCTGTGCTTCTGTCTCGCTGTATCCACATATAAACGTCGGTTGGCTCGTTCAACGAATCATTTGGCTTATAAGGATCCTGCGGCGTACTCTTACGAGGGTCCACAAAATCGCTAATCTGCCAAAGCACTTTTCCAGCCCGGTCTATTAGCACAACCCTGTTGTTTCCGGTATCTGCAACAACGATTCCGCCACCTACTGTTCGCCTTGCTACCGAAGGCCTGTTTAGAGGCGTGTTGACCTGGCTGTAAACATCGCCAGCTGGAGACGTGCTCCTAACGAAGCTTATCGTCGAATCACACGACCAAACGGCTGAGCCGCCTGCATCAATTTCGAGTATTCGCTTGCCGTCAGCCACAAGTGTAAGACCGTTGTGGAGAACGACCAATCCAGCTTGTGTCGCTACCGCAAGGATTCCGTTCTGCCCTGCGACAGTCGCCCATACGTTGCCCGCAACGCTGGGAGGATTTATGCCGGGCATTGCAGGAAAAACTCTGATTAACTTAACGCTCTCGGGGTCTTGGGAAACATTTGAGCATGGGCCACGGAATTTCTCATTTAGCTTGCCGACATCCAAGACAGCAATCATGCCATTCGCACAACCAACAAACAATGTGTCTCCAATCAATGCGGGCGATGAAGTTATTTCTGTTTTGCCTAATGGATTATTCGGCAGCCTTGCAAACCATCTTAGATTATTCCATGAGTCATTTGGATACCACTGGCAGGTGGAAGCTACCGAGCCTGCGCTAGGCGGAAATGCAGCATGGCACTGAGACTCTGGCGTACCACTGCCACCTGCTTCCTCGGCTATGTAGAACTTTACCACCAGGTCTTGAGAGGCGGAAAGCTCGGTCTGACTATTTCGAGGATCGCGGAAGTTGACAAATGTAATTCTTCCCCTCTCATAGTCTACTCGGTACGCGGCAGTGCCTCCGCTATCTTCAGGAGCTCCTCCTATTGGCACTGGTTCGACGCCCGGATTCAGCGTATCAAACTGATATACTTCGACTGGTCTGCGGCGGTCAATTGGGACGCCAGTATTGATTACAAAGGAGGGGTCAGCTTCGAAGGCGAGAATCATCCCCTGCCCGTCTACATTTACAGCAACATAGACTATGTCATCGCCTATCACCGGCGACCCAACGGGCAAAGCTTGACCGCCAAGAAGCTGCACTGCGCCAGGATCGCCAAGGAACCATCGCCATTTAATGACAGCCGCGCCGCGTCCGCTTTCCTGAGCAGCATAGATTGAGCCGTTTTCTGCAATATAGTACAGCACATCATTTGGCCCTGCTGCTGGGGTGGAAAGAACTCCGACACCCTCAGGACCTATTCCCGTTGGGCGACGCGTTTTTACGGTAATACGCTGGCGATACATGCCGGTGGCTAGACTGCTTGCATAATCTACCTCATAATTGGCGAATAACCCAGTTCCAGGAGGAATTTGCTTAGGAGCGCTCTCGTTGATTTCGAACTTTCCTGGCTGGTTAATTCTTATAACATTGCCTGTGACATCTTCTATTGTTCCATCGGGAAGCACATAATAGACCTGATATGAACCCGGGGTTTCTATTATGGCGGTGCTTGGTAAAGCAATTTCATAAATGCTTGTTCCTGTCCCAGTAGCTCCGACCTTTTTAAGGGGCTCGCCGAACACTTTAATTGGGAAACACTGGATGGCGCCATCGGATGTTCCTTTGATACCACGTGTCGCGAGATGAAGCACCTGGTCAACTGCTCCGGTCGCCGGATTGCGGAAATATCCAATTGTAGGCGAGTTTAAAACCTGGCCAATACCTGAGAACTGAGGCGGCCTTGGCCACACCCAGGAAATATCTCTGTTATAGTCGTGAGCATAAAGCCTGCCATCCGAACTTCCACAATATAGCACGCCATCACAAAAGGTTGGCGCGGGAATATCGTAATCGCTTGCAAAAGGAACACCGAGATTAAGGGCGTCGTGTTTCTGGCTTCCGTCGCGAGCGCAGTACCCGATAACTTTGCCCTCTTTTGTTGTCACAAACACAGCAGGGATAAAGTTACCACCCACCGAAACGTAGGCAGTCGTGGGCGAAGATGCTGGGCCAACCTGATCAAACCACACTTCATCGTAAGGTGTACCTGTCCCAAAATCGGGTTTACCATCGTCAGGATTTCCATCGTTGTCTCTATCTCGTTCTGGCATGAGATCAAACGCATGGAGTATGCCCTGGTTGTCAACGTAAAAAACCATATTGTCGAGGAAAGCTGGCGAGGAACCTGTTTCCATTGAGCCAGTCGGTGTTAGGAATTTCCATAGTATCGCCAAGTTGTTACTCATTCGCTCAAATGAATAACCTGTATGGCGAGGATTTTTATGGAAAGTAGTATGCTCCGAGCCCCAGCTTACAATATTGTAGGCGAATTTCAAGTCTTCGGTTTGGGCAAGCATCCAATTCTGTTTTGCGTATGGGCCGTTACCTACAGCGGCACTAATTGCAGTCCCCACGTTCTCACCAACAGCAACGATATGGCCGCTGCCGTATTGAGCAGCCGCCACAATTAATCTCCCTTGTGACAGAACTACGGGGGCAAAATAGTGAGGGTCTGCGGCTGATATAAAGTTCCTTCCAATCAATTCTGGACCTGGTCCGAGGTTGCTTACTTCCTCCCAGCTAAGAGTAAAAGGCATGGTAAGCAGCGGATGTGCTGGGTTGGGAACATCTGCTAATCCTGGCGAACCGCCTGTGCCAAAATCCAAATCGCGTATGAAAAAAGCATTTGTGTCACTGAATCTAGCGCCTCCACGGTCTTCGATCCAAATTACACCGCCGGCGTCAACCATTTTCCGAAGTTTTTCGATATCACGTGGCTTAAGCAAAAGGTTTGAACTGGAAGGACATGTCATAAAGAGCACGTCGAACTTTGCTAAATCAGAAAATGGAGCGTCTATCTTGACTTCCCAGTAGCAAGCCATGTCCTTTGTTACTTGGTCGCCAGCTTTATAAGCTGACCCCCATCTATTAATAATGTCTGGTGTCACTCTCGAGGGCGCCAAAGGATTGACGAACTCCCAGCCGGCTGGCTTGAGCTCGCTCCGCTGGTCCATCACATAGAATATATATGGGTCGCTTGCTCTGCTGTATTCAATATTTCCTGCATTATTGTATTTAAAGATCAAAACGCCAGCTTTGATCTCTTTTCGGCTACCTGAATATACAAAGCCAGCCGCTTGCACTACGCTGGTCAGCAATACAATGCAAACCAAAATTGCAATTATTGTTATAAACTTATATCTCATGAAAAATTCACCACCGTTTCAACCGGTGTAGCCCATGTTTTCCATTTATTCTGATTACTTCACAGCCCGTCTTGTTCCAAATATTCCATATTAAGTGGGTTCACCCATATAAAGCATTTGCGGGCTTACTGGCAACTTTGGAAGTAGTGGCAGAACTCTACCATACTCATCACGGCGAACTGGAAGCTCCTGAGTTGGGCTGATTGCTACATAAGGATATGACAGCTGATCGTCGTAAACAAAGGTTAAACCCGCCCTTTTGTCTGTTTTCCCATCCTGGTTGGGGTCGAGAGGCGGTCTATATGCATCAACAAACTCACCTGACGTTCCATGTTCAGGCGGAATCCAACCCCACTTTTCCATCCAAGCGCTTGAATCACCAATGGGCGCAGGCAAATTCTCGCTTATGGAGCCGTAGACAATTATTCTTATATCAGGTGGCTGGCCATAAAACGGCCACAGTGGATTTGTTCCAGGCGGCCTACGACCAAGCCTTCGGAAGTTTTCCTCTGTGTCCGTTGGATCAGGATTCATCCACGGACCGGGGATAATAAAGAACGACTTATTCTGCGCATATATGAGTGCTTCTATCCTTATATCTAGCGGTTGGATGAACGCTCGCGAGAGATAATAATCCTGCGTACCAGTCCCAAACGGCATACTCTGGTCGAGCTGGAAACCAATATAATTCTCCTTGCCCGGTAGCCCCCAAATCGCATAATTTGGACTCTTATTACCAGGATAGGAGATTTCCAGTGGGAATGCCGCGCACTCCCATTCATCGTATTGCTGGGTCCAATAAGTGTTTGGATTCAAAATCATATCGCCAAGAGGATAAACATATCGCAAAGGAACTAAGTTTGCACTTGGATTAAACATGTAGAACGAATAATATGGATTGGAACTTACTTCGGCTTGGCTTGGCGGATAGTTTAACAAAAGGTTTATATAGCTTGCGCCACCAGGAGCTGCTGTATGTCTCGCATAAAGCCTGACAGGAATGTTCGGATATGCCCTAGCAGGATCTGCTCCAAATGCAAAACTAAACCAGAACGACGATTTTGGAGAAACGTCAAAATGTTCTGCGCCTGGATTTGGAAGCGGGACTTCTCTTGCAGGCCCAAAAAACTGCGTCGTGTTTACGCATACATAATCTTCGGCTAGCAGAGCGATTGCGCTTTCATTGGGCTCGGCTGGATTTCGGAGAATGTTTCCATCAATGTAGATGGTTGCGCCAGATACAACGGTGAGCTGGACCTTTGGAGGAAGCACGCCTTTAATCCGTATGTTCCCCTCGGCAAATATCACGCCGTTTTCTGGATAATGCATTATAATTTGCTCGCCGGTAGCAGGAAGAGGATTGCCATCCTGGTCGCGCCATATATAGCGTGTTCTCTCATCCCTGGTTATAACAATATCTGGTCCGGTCTCAGGTTTATTATCATTATCAGCATTATCGAGGTCGTAAGGGAAAAGGGTGATAGTTACAGCAGGCGGCGTGTAATATGGGCCATTCCAATACTCTGTTCCAGGCTGAGTCCAGTTTGCCCGAAGGGTATAACCCTCGCTTTCAGTTTGGACGTCGCGAAAGTTTGCGATATAAATACCCTTGCCCCAGCCGTAATAGCCTGTATTATACCATTCGCCTTGTCTTGTCTGCCTCCACTCGCCTGAATTCCGAGTAAGCTCACGATATCTTGTTACCCTGCTTGCGGTACCTAGTGCATCTATCAAAGGTGGCTCAATCCTTGTAATGTGCCTTGGCCTCTTTTGGACGTCAGGTTCGAGCCTGCCATCTCTGTACTTTCCAATCTCAGCATTAGGATCATCTGGACTCGTATTGAAAGTCGGCGAACTGCTTTCCTCTGCCTGAACACCATTAACATAGACTGCGGTGACATCTGGTTCCGATGGCGAAGGCGGCGCGGCATGGCTTATATCGCCAGCCACTTCAACAACATCGCCTCTGCTTGCATCCAGCCAAACGTAGTTCTTGCCATGCCAGATTAAATCGCCATTTACGCGGATAGGTGCGCCATGAATAGTATTATTCACTAGCTCGCCGAAGTTTGTTGTAAACCTTGGAGTGCCTAGGGGTAATGCACCTGTCCTTCTATCTTTGTTTGTTATGAACCTGGCGTAATCGGTAATGCAAATTGCCTTATATGCAACGAGTTCAGAGCGCAACCGAGAAGGCTGTTTTGTCCAAGTAGTAGGGTCATTCTGGTCAACAATTCCCGAGCGGCCAATTGACGTTATCTTGATATACTTTGACATCGGGTCGCCACGCTTTGGCTCATAGGTTACGAGGAGGAGAAATCGTCCTTTACCATAATTAAACCTGCTGAAACCTTTTATCAGCCACTGGTAATCAGGGTCCAATGGGTTGGGTTTATCTGCCGGAGGTAAGGACTCAGGGTTTTGGCCATTTGCTATTGCTTGGACTACTTTCGGGAATGTCGGCACTGGCCGCCAGTCCGCCCCTTCCTCGCTGTAGGTTAGTTGGTGGTCCGCATATCGTATACCAACCTCGGCAAGATACTCCGCTGACAAGCTTTCGCCGCTTCTTTGTGCTCTCACCAAGTTTCGAGCAATGAGAGCAACAAATATGCCGCCAAGGAAGAGCAAAAGGAACATAATTGTCAATGCCAGTATGAGCGACTGGCCTCTTTGGTTAGCTAATGTATTTCTGCCTGGTTGATCTTTTTGCATTCGTTTACACCACCCGCTCATGAGGCAACGTTCCTAATGCGCACCTTATTTGTAAGTTCGATATTCTGTGGTTTACCTGATGCTGGGTCATACATTTTTATGCCTAACGTCACCGTTATCAAGCTCTTTGTCACATAATTTGCTCGCAATGTATCATCTGCAAGATTGTTTTGCACCTGATAAAAGACAAAGACATTGTCTTTACCCGGCGGCAATGGTACACCCGACCCTCTCTCCTGGGTCTGAAGGGAATGGAAGAAAATTGCCGCGACGCCTTCACAAGGTGTTCCATTACTTCCAATGCCATAGTCAATATCCAGCTTGTATTGGTTATAATCTGGCTCGTAGCAATATAGTGGAGTCCGACTATACAGAATTGGTTTTCCATAGTTTGGACCCGGGGTGGCGCAAGGTGCTACTACACGCTCGGACATCGGGACAACCCGTGCATTAAGTAGTATTTCTGAAACTGGGTCTGAAGTATCAGTTGGGTCATTGATTAGGAAGCGGCGGTATCGGTCGCGGTATCCCGAACTAATATAAGCCGCGTTGATATCGTCAGTGCTACCCATTTTGCTTATCGCCATTGTACCGCCCGCTTTGCTGCTGATTTGGTCATTTACTACCGGAAAGGCGAAATTCGCAGTGCCTTTAACCGGATCAATCGTGAAGGCAACCTCAGGCTTCGCTGGTTCGATTACCCCAGCGCCATATTTACTGGTGCTCTTCGTAGCTAGGTATTTTGTTATATTGAATATCAGCTTTCCATCCCTGAAGATGCCTATAAACGGATTGCCATTTCCATCGGTGCCCTGAGCTGTCTTATACAATATATGCGAGCCTGGATTCTTCGGATCTTTTCGCAACAGCATGACTTCATAGGGCAAAACCCAATGTCCATAGGTTGCTTTATAAACGGTTGGTGGTGCATCGCCAAACTCTGGAGCATCACTCTTTTCCATAGTTGGAACCATTGGGTCGTTATAGACGGCCGTTGGCATAAACTTTACCGTTGGCATAACGATTGGATTGACACCTTCGAACCTAATGTTTACTAGGTCGGTATTCTCCACCGTAACCATAGGCCTGCTTATTTGCTTCCAGCGCCTGCAGTATGGTTCATCATAGAAAAAGTTTGGATAAGACAGTCGGTCCTCCACGGGAATGCTGGGATCAAATAAGTTATCATCATAGAGACTAAACTCTGCCCGGTAAAGGACAAACATATTATCAGTACCCGGGGCTGCTGTCTTGCTCGCATAACTATTCGAATACTCTGCTGTCGGGTCTCTTAGGCCTATAAAATAGCGAACAATAAAAGTATCAGGCGCTAGTGGCTCGGCGGGCCGGATTTCCAGCAATGAGCCATCATACTTACACCGTGGCGCTGATTCGTCAAAATCGGGATTAGAAGGGTCGTGTCTTGGAAAATCCCTCGGCTGGTTATTAGGATGTTTCGGGCTAGTACAATAGCACCTCATGCGCGGAAGAACCAAATCAATTTTGGCGTAATATACCGGGACGAAAACTGTTTTTCCTGTTGCATCTTTTACCTTAAAATTGATTGGGTCTCGCGTATTGTCGAAAACATACATGGCGTCAGCCAAATCACGGCTTATCTGCTCCATGGCGATGCGCGCGTTGTCCTGGGTCCTGACCATCACTTCGGCCTGTCGAGTAAATTCAAAAGTCCTGGTAACCGGTATAAAGACCAGTCCCAGAACAATCACCGTCAAGGCAATGACGATCAGTATTTCTAAGAGCGTGAATCCCTTATTGGATTTGAGAAATCGTTTCATCTTCTCTTAGCAGCCTTCTTTTTCACCGCTTACTGCATCGCCCGCGTCAGATATGTCTGTATATCTGCCGACTTCCATTTGCCAGCTCTCAGCGCGCGGCCGGAGTCACGCCAAATAACCCTTGCGCCGAGGGTAACGCCATAGACCTTGCTTACAAATAGAATTCTCGGGTCGGAGTCTGGACCATATAAGTCCAACAATCTTTGGCGGATATCAACACTGCAGTAACCTCCGGGGCCCGTAGCCTCCGAAATGCGGAAAGTATCGCCATTCCTGGTAAGCCTTAAGCGCCCCTGCCCTTGGATGGTAGCCTCGAAGGTATAATCCACTGCTACTGCCATGCCAGCATAGCATCTGGTGAAAGTCATTACGCCATTGTTGTTTATATGGTATTGGCGGTAATCCAAGCTCAGCCTATCGCTTTTGCGGTATACATCATAGGTTTTATAAACTTGAACCGCCCAATCCCCATCTGCGCGGTAGTAGACGCGAAATGTTTTGCCGGCAAACGAAGGATGAAAGCGGATTATGCCGTCTTTATAATTAACCTGCAATGCTGGAGTTCCGTCGCTCATTTTGCTATCTTCTGTATAGTATGCGCCAGTTTCCACGTCGAGCGCTAATACATCATATGGAAGATAATTATAAGGTGGATATGCCGCCAATCCTTCATATTTTTGGCCATTCAGTTCAATGGTTTCCCCAGCCTTTTTTATAAACCGAAGGGTAAGTTTAAACTCGCAATCTGCTGGACTGTTTATGCGGTCGGGGAGTTTTCGCTCCTCACGAATAATATGCCAATCGAGAACATTATAGTCTATGTAGGCAATCAAAGGCATTTTTCCGCGTGCGGTATATTCTTCGTAGCCATATCCATATGGGTTAAAATAAATAACGCCGGCTACATAGTCTAAAACTTTGTATTCATACGGATTGTTCGGATTCCACTGAGCACCTGCATCAATCAGCTCGAACATTCGATGCAGCGAATCGCTGCCGTGGTCAATAAACATGTAACCAGGTTCTGTAGACAGCTTTGTTCCTGCTGGGCCGGGAATATCTACTGCCACAGTGTAGGGGTCAACTTGCTTGGCAGTATTGCTATTGACAATAATTTCTTGGCTAACCACCGGAACCAAGTCAGGTCTGCCATCCACCAAGGGGTCATTGTCCCAATAGGAGTAGGTAATTATAAATCGCCGGGGATAGGGAGTAGCCCGCAGATAGATAATTGCATTGTCGTAATCAATGGCATATTCACTAAGGCTTCTGAGCGTAGGAATCCCAAGCCAAACATTTCGCCGTCGCATCGGACCGCTATAAACCTTAATGGATTCTGGGCCATCCCATGCTATGGGGCTGAATCCCAGTATGTAAATCGAACCTAAGGAATCGGGGGCCGCTGGGTTTAATGGCATGGGAATCCTGGTAGCTTCGGCATAGATGTGGCGGAATTTGTTAACATCTGTGTAATAGTACATGTTAAACCCTGCTGGCCACCCATCGCTAGGTTCGACAGGGTCGCGCAAGTTGTCCGGACTAACATCAGGAAGCACGGTATAGGCGCCGGAGGTTTCATTCCAACCCCAAGGCAAGATTCCGCCAGGAAGATTGGCAGCCATACCTTTCCACCGCTCGAGCTCCTGTTGGGCAAGGCGATTTGCAAGGGTAACGTCTTCGCTGTGCTTTACGACGGCAAAACCACCTGGAAACATGCGTACTACCATGAGTATGCCGCCGAGGAATATGACTATTGCTGTCAGAACCTCGACTAGTGAAATACCTTGCTCATTTTTTAATCGCACCAGAAGCTTCATTGGCTTCACCAATCGGTCTTCCTAAAAAGAATGCGCCGGCTTCCGTCTCAATCACTACTCTTTGGTCCTGCTCTCCAACGTTCTCATGCAACAATTTACTTTATTGAGAGCATGGGCCAATTTTATTATTTCGGATGAGCCGGAGGGCGCATACTTGCCTGGCATTTTCGCGCATTTAAGCGCTATTTTTCTACCAGTTATTTGACTCCCCGAACTCGATTAATGTTCCAATTTTAAACGTGAAAGAAGGTAACTTCAACAGCCTTGCCATTTCTTTTCAAATAAATAAGGAAGCAAGCATCTGTTTTAGTTACCTTTCGGCAAACTTTAGCTTGATTTTGCTCTATTGTTTGAAGTTCCTCCAGGCGTTTTTCCAATCAATTCCCAATGAAGATGGCAGTTGTTTTACATGTCCATCCAAGAACAGCACTAAATCTTTGCTATTGGGCCTAACCCCTGTTCGCGTGACATCCCTGTGGTAGGAACACCAAGCGACGACTGTCTCAGCAGGTGGGTTTCGCCATTTTAATTGTTTTACTATATTTTCCTGAAGCTTATCATCGTCATCATCTAGCGGCCACTCGATGGAATAATGCGCCTCAGGTTTCCATCCAAGTGGTCTTGGACACTGGTAATCGTAACTGGAGTATTTATATAGAAAAACTGGCTGCGGCTCTGGGTTATTGGGGTCTGTTGCGTTGGTCTCATACCACGTTCTGCCTAATGGGTCTGGGGCGACGTCCGTTTGCTTATATTCCACACCCTCTCCGTTGACAACTGATTTTGGACAATTTAGAGCACTAGCCTCTTTGATGTATTCGGGGTATAGCGACACAGCACGGCCGGTTGCATCCATGCCAGAAGTCTTGTTTAGCGGTACAATTGCTCCATTCTCCTTATACGCCGGACCTGCAATAAAATCTGGATATCGGTGTTCGTCCATTTGAAATTGCTTTAGAGCGGTCCAAATTTGGTGAAGATTGCTCGTACACTGAGCTTTCTTTGCGCTCTCGCGTGAAGAAGCTACGACTGGAAAGATTAAGGCCGCTAGCACGCCCATGATACTAATAACTGTCAAAAGTTCTATAATTGTAAAACCGCCATGTTTTTTTAGTAGCATCTTTCATTCCTCCGTTTGCCAGAACCAAGTATCCGACCCCGCCTAGTTGCCAAGTCCACTAAAAATTAGATATGAATCCAGTATTCGCTGGCCAAAAAATATTGCTATTATTGCACCGGCAACCATCATTGGCCCAAAAGGAACATAGTCTTTTCTTGTTTTCCTGCCTGCCAAAATCAAGCCAATGCCAATCAAGCTGCCTAGCGCCACCGCAATTAGGAATGATACCATCGAAGGCCATATTCCTAAGTTTGCACCTATCGCTGCTGCTAGCTTAATATCGCCGCCGCCCATGCCTTCTTTCTTGAAGACATAATAGCTGATAACGGCGATTGCCATGAAAAATCCGCCGCAGATTATGATCGCTGCTATTGATTGTGGCACAGGTAACAGCAAATCCGTACCCGGTACTGGAATCCAATATGGTTGCCTACCCCCGATTGCCAACTCAATTCCATCATGTACCAAACCAACTACTATCCCAAAAAGGCTTAGCTGGTCTGGTATAATCCAATGTTCTAAGTCTATAAAAAAAACTGCGATTAGTGCAGCTCCAAAAAGCGCGTTCGCAAAAAAGTTCACGCTGTATCCGAACCAGATATATGTTACTGCGAAATATCCTCCCGTCAATAATTCAACCAAGAAATACCGCCAACTAATTGGCTCACCACAATAACGGCAGCGCCTATTTTGAATTAAGAAACTGAGCAAGGGGACCAGATCCCATGCACGGAGGAGTGTCTTACAAGATGGACAATGGGAACCTGGCCGGATGATTGACTCATCCCTCGGCATACGCCAGATACATACATTGAGAAAACTGCCGACCACCGTCCCATATATGAATGCAATCGCTGCACCGAGCCATTCGGGCATTGCTAATATGCTTTTCTCCTAAGCTCTACTCGCCGCCGCCTTGTGAAAGATTGCCAATAACTGTGATGAGCGGCATGAACATTGAGATAACTATGAAACCTACAGCGCCACCCAAAAATACAATCATTACAGGTTCGATGGAAGCTGTAAGGCTTTGAAGCGCGGCATCTACTTCATTTTCATAGAAGTCCGCAATCTTTCCAAGCATTTGGTCCAGCGCACCGGACTCTTCGCCGATGCTTATCATTTGGACCACCATAGGCGGGAACATTTTGCTTTTTTGAAGAGGTTCGCCAATCCTATCGCCTTCGCGAATTCTCGATCTCGCCTCTAGAATCGCATCACCGATGATTTCATTTGCCACTGTCCCTGCGACAGTTTCCATAGCCTGAAGTATCGGGACACCACTTATTAGAAGCGTTGCTAGCGTGCGCGAAAATCGCGAAAGGCATATTTTGTGATTTAGCTTTCCAAATACCGGTGCTTTAAGCTTTATTCGGTCGTAAATTCGACGTCCAACCCTGGTCTTGACAAAAAGGCGAAATGCTACGAAGAACGCAATAAGGCAACCTAGCATTATATACCATTTCGTTGTCAGAAAATGGCTGAAATTCATAAGTATTAGCGTTGTGAATGGCATTTCTTTAACGCCGAGGTCTTTAAACAGGTCCATAAATTTTGGAAGCACAAACGTGACCAAGCCGATAACAATTATGAGCGCAACAATCACGACGATTGTTGGATATGTCATTGCGGATTTAACTTTGCGGCGGAGTTCCAAATCTTTTTCCAAGAAGGTAGATAACCTCTGAAGGCTTTCTTCAAGCGCGCCGCCAACTTCGCCAGCTCGAACCAAACCGATGAATAAATTGCTGAAAACATTAGGATATTTGGACATTGCTTTTGAAAGCGTTTCTCCGCCCTGAACTTGGGCTTCAATATCAGCAATAATTCGCCGCAATTTAGGACTTTGCGTTTGTTCCGCAAGGACTGAAAGACATCTTACGAGTGAAACACCCGCATCAATCATCGTTGAAAATTGACGGCAAAAGATAGCAAGGTCGGTAAGCTTCACGCGCCCAAATCCCATCCCAGCGGACTTGGGCTTGGAAGCTTTTGTGCGTTGGACCTTCATAACCGTATAGCCGCGCTCTTGAAGCGACCGTGCTACCGCTGCCTCGCTTTCACCTTCCGATATCCCTTGCCGTATTGTGCCTGTTGCGTCTCTGATTGTGTATGCAAAGGTTGCCATCTTTTCACTCCTAAATCAGCGGTGCCCGATATTTCCTATCGTCCATTAGCGTTCCCAGGCATGGGGCCGCGTCCGGCAGTTGCTACCATTGTTTTGAATTCATCAGGATTCATCGCTCGTGATAGAGCTTCGTCATATGTTATTTGGCCGCGTTGATATAGGTCTCTTAGCGATTGGTCCATTGTCTGCATCCCAAGATTAGCACTAGTCTGTATAACCGAAGTTATCTGGTGTGCTTTATTTTCTCTAATGAGGTTTCTTATAGCCGGTGAAGCTATCATTACCTCCATTGCACAAACGCGGCCTGGCATTCCTGCTCTAGGCAACAGCTGTTGACATAGAACGGCTTCCAAGTTATTTGAAAGCATAAACCGGATTTGCTCTTGTTGCTCAGGCGGAAACACGTCTACCACACGGTCAACCGTTTGGGGCGCGTTGATTGTATGTAGTGTAGCAAGCACTAGGTGTCCTGTTTCAGCGCATGTTATTGCAGTTGATATCGTGTCCAAATCTCGCATTTCGCCAACGAGAATTACATCTGGGTCTTCGCGAAGAGCAGCTCGAAGTGCACCCGAGAACGACCGAACATCGAGGCCAAGCTCACGCTGATTAATGATGCTCATTTTGTGTTGATGCAAATACTCAATGGGATCTTCAATGGTAATGATATGCGCACTTCTCTCAGAGTTTATCTGGTTGACCATCGCCGCCAGAGTTGTGGACTTTCCTGAACCGGTCGGCCCTGTCACGAGAATCAATCCGCGAGGCTTTCTTGAAAGTTCTTCAAGTATTACTGGAAGACCCAGCTCGCGAATAGTAGGAATTCGTGTGGGAATCACCCGGAAAGCAGCTGCTACTGTGCCCTTATCGCGAAAAACGTTAACTCTAAAGCGCGAAACTTTAGCCAAAGAATACGAAAAATCAAGCTGGAGGTCGGCTTCAAACCGCTGGATTTGCTCGTCAGTTAGAATATCATACACTAGCCTCTGACTGTCCGTTGGTGTCAGCTTCTCATAATTAGTTGGCATAAGCTGGCCATCAATTCGGAGAATTGGTGGCACCCCTACTGCTAGGTGGAGGTCAGAAGCTCCGCGCTCCACCACCAATCTAAGAAGGTCATCTATATGAACTTCCTCGATTGGACGTACTTTACCAATCGGACGTTGTTGCATTTGGGCAGTTACCATGGCATCCTGTACCAATGTGTCCCCCTCACTTCTGCTTCCCTATTTATTAGGAAAGGAATTCAAGCTTTAATGACCTGCGGTGAAGACTACAGCCTTGACCTCTTCAGGAGTGGTAATCCCTTGAAGGACTTTATCTAATCCATCCTCCCGGAGTTCTTTCATTCCATTTGCTTTTGCCGCTTCGCGAATGTCGGCAAGAGGTGCTCTGCGTACGATAAGCTCGGCAATCTCATCATTTACGCACATAAGTTCGAAGATTCCAATTCTTCCTTTGAAACCGGTATGCCTACACACCTCACAGCCGCGACCACGGTAGAGTGTGATCATCTCATTCTTATCCTCTACCGGGTAACCTAGCACTCGAAGCTCGCTCGCACGCACTTGGTAGGGTTCTTTGCAGTTCTGGCAGACTTTTCTAGCAAGCCTTTGCGCCAGAACACCAATTACGGTTGCGGATATCAGGTATGGCTCAACCCCCATATCCACCATTCGGATAACGGCTGATGGGGCATTGTTGGTATGCAATGTGGATAGAACCAGGTGACCTGTAAGAGCTGCTTCAACCGCTATTTCTGCTGTTTCAAGGTCTCGCATTTCACCTACCATAATTATATCGGGGTCTTGCCGCAGAAAAGCTCTTAGAGCGGTTGCGAAAGTTAAGCCTGCTTTGACGTTGACTTGAACCTGTGATATTCCTGGAAGCTGATACTCTACAGGGTCTTCAATTGTGATTATGTTCTTTGCTACCGAGTTAATCTTATGAAGAACAGAATATTGGGTTGTAGTTTTGCCGCTACCGGTTGGACCCGTAGAAAGAACCATTCCGTTAGGTTGCACTATTAATTCTTCAAGCCTTGCAAGTGACTCCGGCGAGAAACCTAACTTGTTCAAACCAATCAATACACTGCTCTTATCGAGAATTCGGCAGACGATTTTCTCGCCATAGATGGTTGGCAAACAGCTCACACGAAGGTCATAATCTTTTCCATTTGCTCGAACGGCAATACGTCCATCTTGAGGCACCCTTCGTTCAGCGATATTCATTTCCGCCATAATCTTAAATCTTGAAATCAAGGGTGCTTGAATATATTTTGGAAGCGTCATCTCTTCATGCAGAACGCCATCCAAGCGATATCTCACGCGCACATGGCGCCTGTCGGGCTCGACATGGATATCGCTTGCTTCCTGCTGGATGGCCTGCTGTATGATTGTGTTGGCTGCCCGGATTATTGGGGCTTCCTCGGCAACCCTTGCAACTGCATCGGGGTCTTCTTCTTCGGCAACCTCGCGAGACCTATATGAGTCTATCGCATCTTGAATGCTTGCTATCCCCCCGCCAAGCGGGGCACCTGTGGCTGCAGCTGGAGTAGCACTTGCGGCGTCACTGCTTCCACCACGGTAATTGCGTTCGATAGCTTCCTCAATCGCCTGAGCAGTAGCAAGCGCCGGTTGAATCTGCAATCGCGTGACGGACCTTAGGTCGTCAAGCGCCATTATGTTGTTTGTATCCGCCATTGCTACCGTCAAGCGATTGCCATTCTTCATGACCGGCATTACCTTGTGCCGCCTGACTATATTCTCAGGCACCACATTTATAGCAGCAGGATCAATTTTCTGGGTGGTAAGGTCTACAAACGGTATGTTCAGCTGGCGTGCACGAGCCTGTAGCACCTGTTTTTCATTTGCAAAACCAAGATCCATGATTATCTGGCCAATATCCCCAGGTGCAGCTTTCTGAGCTTCTCTTGCCTGGGCAAGCTGCTCAGGTGTTATTACTTGCGCCTCCAGAAGGAGATCGCCTATATCTTTTCTCATCGTTACCATTGCTTTAGGACCTCCACCCCATGCTCGTGCATTCTAACATCCTATTCAAAATATTATACCATCCTGTCTTACTATATACAATCGGCCGCTCCGAAGATTTACTTCATTCTCTTTAATCCAGCCACCACTGCCTCCTCCATGGCCTTAATTGGTGGCTCCAAGCCAGTCCATATCCGAAATGAAATCGCTCCTTGATAAACTAGCATCTTAATACCATTCATTACCTTACATCCAACCTTGCGTGCCGCTTGTAGCAATTTCGTTTCCATTGGGTTATATATCAAATCGTATACCAACAGCCCTTTGTGCAACCATTCCGAAGGAACCGGCTGCTCATCGGTATGCGGAAACATCCCGACAGAAGTGCAGTTGACCAGAAAGTTTGCTCCCTCCACTGCGTGCCGTGCTTCCTCGCTTTCTATTTGCACTGCGTGAATTGGATGCTCACCCAACTTCGCTTTAAGCGCCTCAACCATTTCAATTGCTCGACTAAGCGTGCGATTTGCAACAGTCACTTGGCAACCTCGAACAGCCAACGCATTAACTATTGCCCTTGCTGAACCACCAGCGCCTAGCACGACAACCTTTTTGCCAACCACCTCAGCAGCCATCTGACCCAGCGATTCGATAAAACCTTGCCCATCTGTGCTGTAGCCTCTGAGTAATCCCTCAGAGTTATGCACTGTATTTACAGAAGATATCTGCTGGGCTTCGGGACTGACCCAATCAAGGAATCGAATTACTGATTCCTTGTGTGGGATTGTTACATTCACGCCGACTATCTGCAACGCGCGGATACCTCGAACCGCGGCTTCCAAATTGTCAGGGTGCACGTTAAACGGGACGTAGACAAAGTCTAGCCCAAGCTCTTGGAAAGCTGCATTATGCATTGCAGGAGACAAGCTGTGACGCACGGGATATCCGAAAACGCCAACAACTTTTGTCTCGCCGCTCAACAGTCCTTTCAACTTTCCATCTTCCCTTTTCTGACGCTCTAGATTACTCAAATGTTCCCGTCTACGAAGGCTTTGCACCATCTTTGATGGCAAGCATTCCGCGCCTTTCAAAAAACCTTAAAAGCATTCTCTCGAAAAACCTGCTGATTATTGTTGCTATGAATTCATGTTTGGAAAGGGGCCTTACTAGAATGGTATATAGTCCTAGCCTTTCACCACCCAAAATATCGGTAAAAACCTGGTCACCCACTACAACTGCATGTTCAGGCTCTACACCAAGAAGTCTTAGTGCCTCTCTAAAACCTCCGCGCCGAGGCTTTAATACCCTATTCACATATGGCAAATTCATTTCTTTCGCAAGGCGCTTAAGCCGATTGGGAAACCGTGTATTCGAGACTATGCAAACCTTGAATCCATATTCCTTTGCCTTTTGAAGCCAATCGTGAGTTGCTTTGGGAACTTCGCTTTTCCTCCAGGGCACCAATGTATTATCTAAATCAACGAGTATCGCTGAAAAACCGCGATTTCGTAATGCTTGTAAGTCTATCTGGCTCACTGAAGATAAATACTCATCAGGGCAAAGAAGCTTAAGGAGCTTATTCACCTACCAGTCCCTCCACGCGCAATTTGTTTTGCACGGTTGTGTTCTTCTAAAGTTCGGCTGAAGATATGCGAACCATCTCGTTTGGCTACATAATAAAGATAATCCACATTTGCGGGATGGAGTGCTGCTTTGATAGAAGCAAGGCCAGGGTTTGCAATCGGACCAGGCGGGAGTCCCGGATACCGATAAGTATTATATGGGGAATCTATTCCCAGGTCTCTATAAAATAGGCGGCTCTTGTGCCTTCCAAGGGCGTATAGAATAGTGGCATCGCATTCCAAATGCATCCCTTTCGAAAGTCTGTTTCGAAGAACTGCGGATATTAGCGGCCTATCTTTTGAAATGCGTGCTTCACGCTCAATGAGCGAAGCTAAGATAACAATCTCGTGAAGGTTCATGCCGCTTGCAGCAATTTCAGGCATCAGGTCCGCTATTCTTTTTCCAAAATTATCGAGCATCTCTTGAATTATAGATTCCTCTGAGCTGCCAATGGAAATCAGATAGGTATCTGGGAATAAGTAGCCCTCTAAGTCATCTCCTGGATGTGGGAAGCTTGTAGTAAAAGCTGACCCTCTGGTTCGTGCTAAGCTATAGAATCTATCCATATTTGCCAAGCCTTCTGCATGAAGACGCTCGGCAATCTGCGAAGTAGTAAACCCTTCTGGAAACGTAACCCACTTTGCGCTAACATCGCCCGCGACGATTTTCTTCAGAATTTTGCTGGGGGTCATGGCAGGACTGAGCTCGTACGCACCGGGCTTGAGACTTTCGCTTTTGTGCTGCCAAAGTGCAAGCAAAATAAAACCAGAGGGGCTGCGGATAACACCCGATTTTGCCAGCAAATGTGCAATTTTTTTGGTAGAGGAACCATTGGGTATCAATACCATTATTTTGCGGTCGCGACCTGCTGGCGTCCATACCCCCCAACTAAGCCAAAGCAAAGCCCCTAACGCCACGATTGCCAGAAGGAATGCTGCCAAAAAGCCAATACGTCTAAGATTGCTCACTATTGCGGACCTCGCGCCTTTTACGATTGAGATAGGATTGAAGCATCACCGCCGCTGCTAGTTTGTCAACAACCGCTTTGCGATTTTCACGCGACTGGTCTGCTTCGACGAGTATCCGTTCCACTTCAACAGTCGTCAGCCGTTCGTCCCAAAGTTCAACTGGAACTTTGACATGTGGCTTGAGTGCTTCGACAAACTCCTTAGCCTTTTCTGCCTGGACTCCAACCGTACCTGCCAACATTAGGGGCAATCCAACGACGATAACGCCGACTTGATAAGCTTCTGCCAGCTTTTTAATCTCGGCAATGTCTTTCTTAACGCTTGTGCTTCGCCGTATTACAGTTAATGGCGTTGCCACCATTCCAAGCTCATCGCTTATGGCAACGCCGATTGTTTTATCACCCACATCTAAACCCATATACCGCATGTCTTTAATTGCAAGCACAAAAAAGTTATGGGGCGCTACTCTCTGCTTTCTTTTTCACAAGCTCCCTAGCTTTCTCAAGTGCTTCGTCAAGTTTGCCGACATCACGCCCGCCAGCCTGCGCAAAATCTGGGCGTCCTCCACCACCTCCGCCTGCAACCTTTGCCACCTCACGTATTATATCGCCGGCATTGAAACCTTTTTTCACAAGGTCGGCGGTGACTTTACTGACAAAAATTACTTTCCCATCTGCCGGGGCACCTAGCACAACAACAGCAGATTTTAGTTTATTTGCCAAGCCATCTGCCAACGTGCTCAGTGCCTCAGCATCGCCTTCAACTCTTGCCGCGATGAGCTTTATACCGTTCACATCAACGGCTCTCGAGGCAAGCTCTTCTGCGCCGCCCGAAACAATTCGACGCTGGAGATCACTAATTCGCTTTTCTGCAGTTTTCAAATTCTCCACGAGCCTGCGCACAGCATCAGGGACATCTGTCGGAGCTGTCCTCAGAATTTCCGCCGCGGCATTGAGAAGCGCCTCGCGTTCATTTAGGTATGCAAGCGCAGCAAGCCCAGTCATTGCCTCGATTCTTCGAAGACCTGCACCAACGCTACTCTCGCTGACGATTTTAAATATCCCAACTTGACTAGTGTTTGACACATGAGTTCCGCCACAAAGTTCCAGACTTACGTCGCCAATCCTTACCACTCTTACCTGGCCGCCATATTTCTCGGTAAATAGAGCCATTGCCCCGTCCTCCTTCGCCTGTTCAAGAGTGGTCTGGTAAATTTCGACAGGAAGGCTATTATATATCTCGGTATTTACAATACTTTCTACCCGCGCTAATTCCTCAGGCGAAAGTGGCGAGGGGTGCGTAAAGTCAAACCTCAGTCGTTCGGGGTCAACCGACGAACCAGACTGGACAACATGTTCGCCGAGCACTACTCTAAGCGCCTTATGGAGCAAGTGAGTTGCTGTATGGTTGCGCATAGTCGCCATTCTTCGCACACTGTCTACCGCAGCCGTTACTCTCTCCCCACGGCTCAATTTTCCAGAGGTAACCCTGCCAGAATGTACAATAAGCGAACCAGCTCGGTATGTATGCTCTACAGCGACTTCTGCGCCTTCTTTTGTTGTAATAATGCCTTTATCGCCTACTTGTCCTCCAGACTCGGCGTAGAAAGGTGTTCGGTCCAACACAAGTTCAATTTCATCATTCTGGGAAGCAGAATCAACAAGTTCTCCATTTTTCAGAATGCCAACTATTTTCGATTCTGAAATTAGCATATCATAGCCAACAAACTCCGTCTCAGGCTCTTCTTTTTCTATTTCAGCAAGTGTCATGAGGCTTGCAGCGAATAGTTCAGAGGGAATTTCGCTTCCTTCTCTGGCTTTTCTGCGCTGTTCCTCCATCGCCTCATTGAAGCCTTGGATATCTACGCGCAGTCCGTGTTCGGCGGCAATCTCTTCTGTAAGCTCCAAAGGGAATCCGTAAGTATCATAGAGAACAAACGCCTCCATTCCTGGAAGCACTTTCTCTGCACCACCACTGCCCTTGAGTACAGCCTCTATTGCCTCCTCCAACTTCTGCATCCCTTGGTTTAAAGTGCGCAGGAATTTTTCCTCATCAGCTCTTATAGTCCTGCATACGTGCCCTTCCCGTTCCACCAGCTCTGGGTAAGGGTCTTTCATAACCTCAACCACAACAGGTGCAATTCGGTCTAGGAATGGTTCCTGGAGGCCAAGCAATCTGCCTTTTAATACTGCCCTGCGGATAATTCGCCGCAAAACATATCCTCTTCCTACGTTCGACGGAAGAACACCATCCGCAATTGCAAAAACCATCGCCCGGATATGGTCGGCAATAACGCGGAAGGCTATGTCAGCATCTGATTCCTTTGCTTGGTACTTCGCCCCACTTACCTCTTCAATGCTTTTGATAATTGGGAAAAACAAATCGGTCTCGAAGTTTGTAGGCGTGCCTTGGAGAATTGCTGTAACACGTTCGAGCCCAAGACCCGTATCGATGTTTTTTTGGGGCAGCGGCGTTAGCGTACCATCTTCTTCGCGATTGTATTGCATAAAAACAAGATTCCAAACCTCGCTAAACCTTGCACAATCGCAAGAAGGGTCGCAATTTGGTCGCTTGCAGCCAACGTCTGCACCATAGTCAAAGAATATCTCAGAGCACGGCCCACATGGGCCATTTGGACCTTCGGTTGGTGCATTTGGAGGCCAATAGTTCTTTCCAGCCCCTAGACGAACAATGCGCTCATTCGGAACACCAACTATTTTCTCCCAGATTTCATATGCCTCGTCGTCGTTCTCATAAACACTAACCCAAAGGTCGTTTGGGGAGAAACCAAGAACTTTCGTAAGAAACTCCCATGCCCAAGCAATTGCCTCTTTTTTGAAATAGTCGCCAAACGAGAAGTTGCCCATCATTTCAAAAAAAGTATGGTGGAATGGTGTTGTTCCTACTACTTCCAAGTCTCCAGTTCGCAGACATTTCTGAGCGGTAGTTATACGACTCCTCGGAGGCTTGCGTGCGCCAATAAAATATGGCTTGAACTGAACCATCCCAGCGCTGGTAAATAGCAAGGTGGGATCATCGGGCACGAGAGAATCACTTGGGTATATAAGGTGTCCTCGTTCCTCAAAGAATTTAAGATATTTTGTCCTCAGCTCACTACTTAACATGTCGGAGTATGCTCCATGAAATATAGTGTATCCTCTAGACTTTTAATTCCCGTAGTTGCGCCTAATGCCATAACGCAAGTGGCGCCAACAGCATTCGCAAACCTACCTGTTTTTTCCAAATCCCAACCACTTAAGATGCCGGTAAGGAAACCTGCCGCAAAGCAGTCACCTGCCCCGCATGCATCTACTGCCACCACGTCAAACCGCGGTATGTAAAGCTCAACATCCTTTGAGCGTATGTAGCAACCTTCCTCACCCATTTTGAGAGCCACAATTTTCACTCCATGATCCATTAGCACTGCCGCAACATCAGGCGGATTGTGCTTGCCAGTTACCATGCGTGCTTCCTCTATACTTGGAACTGCTATGTCAACATATGGAAGGCATGGTTCGATTAGACTCATCCATCGGCCCTTCGAATCCCATGCGGTGTCAAGACTGGTTGTAAGCCCCATTTGCTTTGCTTTCCTCAAAACCCTTGCTGTTGGCTCTCCATCGAACGCCGGCATCAAAAATGACCCTGCAATATGCAATATCTTTGCACCCTTTAGCAAGTCAAAATTAACATCTTGTTCGGTCAATGTTGCGTTTGCTCCAAGGTAATGAATGAAGCTTCGCTCACCATCTGGGTGAACCATGACCATCGTTGCCGAAGTTGCCGTCTCGGGGTCGCGAACAACCCCCCTGGCGTCTATGCCCGCGCGTTCTAGAACCCCTATCAAAAAGTCACCAAAACCGTCGTCTCCGACTTTGCCAATTACTCCGGTCTCCACTCCTATTTTGGAAAGTGCTATCGCTGTGCTTGATGCACATCCGCCGCTGTGAAGCTCCATTCGGTCGACTAAAACAAGTTTTCCCCGCTCGGGATACTCGGTAACCGGTTTCCCAATGACATCTGCAACCAATATTCCAATACAAACAACTTCCGACATTGCAATGTTCCTTTCAGAGCAATTTTCTTTGAAATTTGAACAATGATTATGCCGGGTGTGGATTAAAACACCCACAAACTGGTTATTTTAATTGCCTCTCCCTAGTCAGGGAGTCTCCAAACATCATCTGTAACTGGTTGGGGCTCAGGCTCAGGCGGCAAAATTCCGTATTTTATGAAAAGCGCTCTTGCAGCCCGGGTTGCGAATATT
Source organism: Armatimonadota bacterium (assembly GCA_029907255.1). NCBI lineage: Bacteria > Bacillati > Armatimonadota > Armatimonadota bacterium. The sequence goes on along the minus strand of JARYMF010000013.1, from coordinate 32,355 downwards.
CCTACCATACCAGCATATAAAAGAGGTAACCCTACCAATGTGACGATGCATAGGCAAGTAAGCATGATTATAGCAAGGAATATAACAGTCGTAAAGCCCAGATTGTCGAGCATTAACAGAAATCCTCTCTTTAGAATCTTTAGCGTACCCGGATTCTGTTCGATTAACAAGGGATAATGGTAAATCATACTCATTATCCATGCCAACAAGAGATAAAAAAAGAAAACAGAAACCAATTTCAAAGGCATGGTTAGAGTCAGATAAAACCAGATATTGCCAACCAATAATACCGTGATTACTATTTCTGATGTACCAAGCTTCCACGCAGGGATTAAGAAGTGTTTAAAACCAAGAAAAAGGTCAAGTATTGAAGGGTCGTCCCTTGCGGCGATTTTCCGTGCCACCGTCAGCACACCGGCAGTTATTGGTGATAGCAATAATATGCATAACACAATAAACAACAAAACATGAACCAGCGTGGTTAGTGGAAGCTTGGCTGTTGATAATATTGCGATTACAATCCCAAACCATAGAAAGCTGCAAAATAGAACAAGCCCTAGGTAATCGTATGAATCTGCGAATGATTTCTTTAGTGTTTTTCCAATACTCGGCATATTATTTCACTAATCGGGAATAATCAATACTTTTATCGCATCGCCAGTGCGTGCTGTTTGGATTGCCATTGCGGCTTTTTCTTGTCCAAAGCGATGAGTTATAAGCGGCATAACATCCACTTGCTTAGATGCCAGGAGCTCAACTGCTCGTGAATGTGTAAACGGATTGACGAATGACCCACGAATTGTTAGCTCCTTATAATAAATCTGATATGGCGATATTTCGACCAGCCGGTCGGGACTCACCATGCCGAACTGAAGGACCGTTCCTCCACGGCGTGCCAAATCAATCGCTAGTACAGCTGTCTCGGGCATACCGGCAGCTTCAATAACTACGTCAGCGCCAACGCCCGTCACCTCGCCAACCTCTGCTGCTACATTACGCGTCCTTGGGTCAACTTGAACATCGGAACCAAACCTTGCCGCTAGGTGTCGCTTTCTCTCGTCAGGCTCACTCACAATTATGTGCTTCGCACCGGCTATTTTGGCAAGCTGAACCATTAGCAAACCGATAAACCCAGCACCCAATATAACTACATTATACCCTGGCTCAATTTTTGCTTGGTCGATGCCGTGGATGCAACATGCGAGTGGCTCAACCATTGCCGCTTCTTCTATGCTAAGGCTTGCAGGAACCTTATAGCATTGAACTGCAGGAACAGAGCAATACTCAGCAAACCCGCCATCCAAGTTCACGCCAACGGCGGTGAGGTTTTTGCACAGATGGATTTCGCCCCTTCGGCAGAAAAAGCAAGTATTGTCAACGATATTTGGGTCAATGGTCACGCGGTCGCCAGCCTTTACATTATCAACCTTACTTCCAACAGCTACAACTTCGCCGGCAAATTCATGGCCAGGCACGACCGGAAACTTGACAATATGTTCGCCACGAAGAATATGAATATCTGTGCCACATATACCACATGCGCCCACCTTAACCAAGGCGTCATAGTCACCTATCTCCGGAAGAGGACGCTCAGTAACATACAAATCATTTGGAGCGTTGAAAACCACCGCTTTCATTGCTAGCTCCTTCCTTGCCGTCAAGGTTTTACATGCCGCCTGTCATACCGGGTGGCGCCGTCTCCATTGCACGCACCCTGTGTTCCAGTTCTTGAATCGCTCCCATAATAAAATCATAGCTCATAAGAAACTCGTTTTTTTCTATTTGCTTTTTTGCCTGAGCGGCTAGCCGAACATACGCCTCAATATCAGGAACGCTAGTACGTGCTTTTTCAATTAGTTTTTCAAGTTCTTGTAACGCTCCAACAACAACCTCCAGAGGGAGAAACTGCTCAGGTGGTATGCCGTCCACGATAACTGGCTCTTCACTCAAAAGAATAGCGACTCTACCTTTAGAAGGATTTAGCGTAGTCTTTTCACCTATTAAGGTAGTCAATGTGATGGGCTGAGGAGTAGCTATGGTAATAGTTCTTGAACCTTTAGTTGACCAAATATAGAGCCCCATGCCACTGACTCCTGCTAGCACGTATCCACCATATGCCTCGCCCAAATTGAGTTTATGTCCAGCGGCGAGCGAAGGAATCCACCATACTCCGCTGTTAAATCGCTTTATGCCGATTCCCCCATAATCCTTTGGGTAGAAGGCAACACGAGGCCTGTAGCTAGCAAACTGCTTATCCGATATGCTAAGATTCCCGTATTCTGCAAGCCAGAATAGCAAATCTGCACTGCCAATTTTAGCCTCTGCGGGTATCTGAGAAAGGAAAAAGCCCTTGGACCCAAGGCTTCTTAGTGTATTGAGCTCTGCAAAAAGCTCCTCCTTCTTCTGGTAGACTGTTTCTCCAGGCGCGGCTGGGCTTATGCGAGAAAGAATCCAAATATTCCGCATTGAATTTTCTGCAAGAGAAAGCACCTCGGCCGCACGCTGATTCGTTGTGCGATTGTCAAATGGCTTGGGCACCACCAAGCCATCATAGCCTGCTGGGTCTGAGTTTTGAAACATCGGCTGAAGGGCATTTCCGGTAAAAACGACTGGGACATCCGCCACAAGCCTCTTCAAAGCATCAGCCACCGAGTTCATATACCCTCGAACCGAGGTCTCGCGAAACTCCAAGAAGTCCTGCCAGATAGTAGACCTCGTGGGATCAACCTTGTACCTCTTGTTGGTAGAAGGATCGTATACCTCACCTACACCCCTGCCCTGCCTCCAAAGAGGAATAAGGCGAGCCGCTTCCGTGTAGGTTTTAATTACATAATCCGTCAATGCCCATTGCGTACTGAGAGTCTGCGTGTTGTTATATTTGCGGGAGAGCCAGGAAGAATACTCGATTCTAAAGCTGGGTGATGCTGGAAACATACTCTCAGTATCGCCAACAGGTGCCAGCCGCTCGGTGAATGGATCAACAAAGAAGCGAAGACCTGGTCCAAATTTCAGCTGCGAAAGATATGCCACTAAATGGTCCCGGTGCTTGTCATACGAAGCCCAAAGGTCAGGCAATCCCCATTCAGGGGAGCTTTGCCGAATCTTTCTCAGCGGATAGATGAGAAGCACTTGAGTAACAGCCGGCATCTCTTCTACGGAAATTCGCACTTCGTCTACCGCGACAGTTGCCTGACCTTGACGGTTTACTTCTCCAGTGATGGCATTGCAAAGTACGTAAAACGCCATCTGAGTGTCAGGGATGCTCTTGATAACCTCGCCCCTTGCTTGTATGCCATCCTCACGATATTTTGTAGGCGCAATCACCCAACCCACAAGCGAAGAATATGGCGAATCGTTGAGTTCAATTCCATAATGCATTCCATTAGTCTCAAGAAGATCTATAATCCTTTGGAATGCTGAAGGTGGAATTGAATTCAATGCTTTTTCAGGTTTGATGATTACGTCTGAGATACCAGCAAGCTTGAGCGCACCAATCTCCGCCTCATCGGCCGCCAGGTTTTCTTCAGTTTGCGCATCGGTGAGGTATTTTGGCGTAAATTCAACGCCAAAAGGAATATAAGAGTTACCATCCCACACTAATGTATGGGTGTCATTCACATACCATTGATGCTTACCGCCATCACGGTCTGTAAACGTGCCTCCCCATGCTGAAATTCCAAGAAAAAGAAAGATTAAAATTCCGTAAAATGCTTTGGAATGCATTATGTTGCTCCCAAAATTGGTATCCTCTTTGTATACGACTTCCACTCAAACAGTGTTCCTCTGCGTGTTCGATACTTAGGTGTCTGCAAGCCGTCTAACAATGCTCCAAAGCAAAACACCGAAAATCCCGCTACATTCTTTCTGGAGCGGAGACCCCCATCAAACCCAAAACGTTTGCTAAAACAACCCTGGTTGCATCCACTAGAACTAGTCGCGCAGCTGTTAGAGCGTTATCATCGCTTACTACTCGGCAGTCTGTGTAAAAACTGTGAAAGATTGCAGCTAAATCTTGTGCATACCTAGTCAACCTATGAGGTTCGCGCAATTGCCCTGCTTGAAGCACTAAATCGGGAAATTCGGCTAGCTTCTTCATCAAATCAACTTCGGATTCATGAGTAAGCAGCGACAAATCAGCTTTATCAGCGGCAGGAACCTCGATATTGTTTTCCTTTGCTAAGCGAAGGATGCTCATAATTCGCGCGTGGGCATATTGTACATAGTAAACCGGGTTTTCCGCGGATTGTTCCTTCGCTAGTTTGAGGTCGAAATCCAGTGTGCTATCAGCGCTTCTCATAAGGAAAAAGAACCTGCTTGCGTCTTTCCCAACGTCATCAAGAAGCTCTGAAAGGAGCACAACGTCACCCGCCCGTTTTGACATCATAACCATTTCGCCTCCTGAAAAGAGGCGTACCGCCTGGTAGATGATAATCTCAACTTTATCCGGATCGTATCCCAAAGCCGCAATTGCCGCTTTTGTTCGTGTTACATAGCCGTGATGGTCTGGACCCCACACGTCAATGATGTGTTGGAACCCTCGCTCAAATTTATCCGCATGGTAAGCTGCATCTGAAGCAATATATGTAGGCTGGCCATTACTTCGGACTAACGTTCGGTCCTTATCGTCACCGAAGGCAGTTGACTTCAACCAGATTGCACCAGCTTTTTTGTAGGCATAACCTTTTTCGAGAAGCTTCTCAACTGCTCTCATGACTTTGCTACTCTCATGAAGTGTACGCTCAGAGAACCAGACATCGAACTTTATGCCAAATCTCTCTAAATCCGCCTTTTGGATGCTGAGCATTTCCTGCTCAGCCAAGTCGGTAAGAACTTTGATTCTTTCATCTTCGGGCAAAGAGAGAAACTTGTCACCGTGTTTTTTAACTATATCTTTGGCAATATCTATAACATATTCCCCATGATATCCGTCTTCCGGCATTGGCCAATCATACCCTAACACTTGCATATATCTAGCATGTACCGACTTACCGAAATTTTGCATCTGCGTACTGGTTGGCGCATCATTAATATACGACTCGCGGGTTACATCGTAACCAAGAGCCTCTAGCAAATTTGCAATTACATCACCGATTGTCCCGCCCCTTGCATGTGCCACCGTGATAGGCCCATTCGGATTTGCACTCACATACTCTACTTGTACTTTCTCTCCCTGCCCGATGTTGGCTCTGCCATATGAATCGCCCTCAGCACTAACTCGGCGCAGGACATCGTAAAGCCATACCGGACTTAGATAGAAATTGATATAACCTGCCCCTGCAACCTCAACCTTCTCAATCAAACCATTGAGGTCGCCAATACGCCCAACAATGCGTGCTGCTACCTCACGTGGGCTAAGGCCTACCTCGCTCGCCAAAACCATTGCAATATTTGTCGTGAAATCACCGAATGCTTTGTTTTTAGGAGGTTCTAAAGTTATGTCAGGGAGTTTTTCAAACGCTAGCTCGCCTGCCTTTTTTGCTTCTTGAAGTGCTTTTTCTATAGCTTGCGCAAGTTTATTCTTTACCATTGCTCCATTCCACTTCGATAATCTAAGTATTTTGTGACATTATAGTCATTATTCACACAAGCATGCATTCAGTTTGTCGAGAATTTCCTGCACATCCATATTGTGCATAAGCGCACCTTGCTCGATAGTTTCAGCTTCGGCTGCCATACACGCAAAACAGCCCATGCCATGCGCATTTAATATTTCCACTGCCCGCGGACATATCTCAAGCACCTCAGCTATTGTCATATCCTTCGTTATTTTGCCTTTTTTAACCATCAGGAATCCTCCGTTCAAATTAAAATACCCCTGGGAGAATCTCGTGCAGCAATGGGTCTAATGTTGTTACCGCTGCAACGCCGAGCATTACCTGGGGCATACCAGTATTCCAAATCCTTCTCCATCCCGTCACATAATAGCCCGGATTGCTGCGATATCGTTCCAACAATTCTTTCCCTGCTCGAATCCCGCTTGCTAGTTGCTTTTCGGTTGGCGGTTTTGTGGTCACGTAATATTGAAAATAACTACCTATCACCTTCCACGATGTCACCAATATTAAAACTGCAATAATAGTTGCTACCTCTATGGAAAATAGCTTCCCAAGTATCAAGAACAAGGTGGCCGCAGCTACTATGTTCGTTCCACACCTAGGATGCACCCTCGGCTGTGCCTGCACATGTTCAGGGGTCAAAGCTTCCCCATTTTCGATGGCATGAACAACCTGATGCTCGGCAGCGTGATAACCAGACAGCGGAGCCAGCCTTAGTAATATTAGAAACACGGGCGCAAAAGACCCTATTACTATGCTTTTTAGCATTGCCATTAAAGGCGTCGTCTGAGGTACTGGTGAGACAAGTACTGACCAAAACGGCAACCCTGAGGTTTTTTCCAATAGCCATGCTAAAACGGATACTATCCCAATGGCTAAATAATTTAGAAGCATAAGCGAGACTCCTGACAAGAAGAGTCCAATGTCCCCCGCTCCAGCTCTAACATGGCCAGTCGTTAGATACACGCCCAAAGGTGTAGCCATTCCCGCCACCGTTGGTGGTCGGATTGAAAGCGAAAGCGCACTTGCCACATCTGATGCGGTGATTACACCAAGATATATGCCATGCTCATCCAAAATGGGAAGTGCGTCCACGCCGTGTTCCCTCATCACCTCAGAAGCTTGACCAATGCTCATGTATCTGTTCGCGCATATGACCTTCTGAGACATTATTCTTGAGACCGGATGCTCAGCAGTTTCCTTTGCATTACCCTCGCTAAGGACCTCTAACAGCTTAGAAATCGACAACACTCCCACTATTAGACCATTGCTAACAACCGGCAACATAGAAAGCCCTGAGGTGCGCAAAAGTTCGGCTGCCCGGCCGATTGTGTCGCCCGGAGAAAGCGGCTTAATCCTTCGAATAATGCTTAAAATTGGCGCGTCACGCATGATACAATGGGTCTTGCCAAACCTTACTTGGTTGTGTTATTATGTCAGAGTGTTTTCCGGCAAAGTACTAGGAGGTTTCACACCCATGTCGAAAGTTTGCGAAATCTGCGGAAAAGGTCCGCAGTTCGGACAAAATATCCGCCATAAACACTCTGGATCGTGGGCTCTTCGCGCTCCGAAGACAAAGCGCAGATGGCTCCCAAATCTGCAATCTGCAAAAGTTATGGTCAACGGTGCGCCGAAGACCATCCGAGTTTGCACAAAATGCCTAAAAGCTGGCAAAGTGCAGAGAGCCGTCTAACCGATTTGCAATATGCTTTGGCCGCAAACGCGAAGCGCATGAATCCAAAGGCGAAAAGCTTAACACTAATGGCACGAACACACAGCAAAACCACCGTTCGTGCCATTTTCCTTGCTAGCTTGAGCCCCATCCATCCAAGTTACACCGGATGCGACAGCATATTATACTACACAGTTCCTTGTTTTAGCAATCCAAGCGGCAAGCTCATCAGCTGAATTTAGAACCGAAGCTCCGTTCTCGATAAGTTTTCCAAACATCTCCGCCGCTCTGCCATTAGAGAAATCACGTTCAGAAAAGCCTTCTAATCGCCCAATCACCGCAACAGGTTTCCCAGCCTCAAGAGCTTGCAATGCACACTGTAAGTTTGCCAAATTTCCAGTGCCAAATGGAGCTTCCGCAACAACCACTGCGTCGGAACGCAAAATGAAGTCAATATTCGCACTTTTCGCTTTCTCCGAAATCGGTGAGAAAGGCGACTCCTCGACATATTCGATTCCCAACGTTTCTGCTGCCTCTTGATCGGTATCGCCAATGTTGACAACCCCAGCTGTAACCTCACAACCCATCTCAAGAAGATTAGCGAATATCGTGGCGCCGCTACCACCACCGCAAATTACATGAACTTTGTACCCTTGTAATCCAACTGCTTCGGCAGCAAGTTTAGATGCGATCCCTCTGCTGCTAATCGAAAGCACATATGGACGCCCTGACGTTGGATGCCTGCGCACCCAAACAGGGGTCCCATATACCTTCTGAACGTTCGATGCCGTAATAACCTCCTCGGGCGTGCCGTCAACATACAGCTTTCCAGCACTCAACATCAGCAACCGATTGCAAAACTCCGCAGCTAAGTTGAGATCATGCAAAACAACAATAATTGTCTTTCCATACTCGACATTCTCACGTTTGAGCAGATGAAGTATCTCAACTTGGTAGTTAATATCGAGATGAGCGGTTGGTTCGTCAAGAAATAGAATATCGGTGTTTTGAGCAAGCGCTCGGGCTATCATAACTCTTTGTCGTTCGCCGCCGCTTAACTCTTCTATTCTGCGATTGGCTAGACGGAGTAGATTCGTGCGTTTTAGCGCCTCTCTTGCAATTTCAAGATCGTCGCGGTCTTCGAATTCAAGCCTTCCGAGATACGGGGCACGGCCCATAAGAACAATTTCAAGCACTGTAAAGTCAAAGGTTACCAAAATTTCTTGGGGAACAACAGCAATACGCAAAGCTAAAGAACGGCTTGGAATCTGTGATACCTCTTTGCCTTCGAACTTAACTGACCCAGCGGCCGGCGGAAGAATCCCGGTCATCGCTCGAAGAAGAGTAGACTTTCCAGAGCCGTTTGGCCCTATGATTCCCAGGAATTCCCCTTTGTTTACTTTAAAGGAAATGTCATCTAGAACCGGAACTGAATTATAGGAGATTCTTAGCCTGTCAAGCTCAAAAAGGCTCTGCATCCCGCGGGTACTCATACTAAAAAGATTGCAATCATTATACCAAAAACCTAGATAGTATTGGGGAACTTTGTGAGTCTAAAAGTTATGCAGCTTTAAGTTGCTGATTTTGCAACATTGCCGAAGCAAAGCTTTCCTTAGTAGCTACCATGCTTATCTCTTCGGTATTCGAATCAATGGGCTTACTTTCAACCTGTCGAAATCCGCATTTCTCATAACATCGCATGGCACGCTTATTAAACGCAAATACCCGAAGTGCCACACTTTCAAGACCAAGCTCGGAAAATGCATAATTTAAAAGCGTCTTTATAACATCGCTGCCATAACCACGATTCCAATACGACTTGTCGCCGATGAGGATTGTAAGCTTTGCAGACTTCTTTGATTTGTCAATATTGTGGAGATCTACATCACCAATATGCCTGCCATAAATAGTATCAATGGCAAACACAAGCGCAGAAGGGTCTGATTCAAGGATGCTGCGCCACCGCTGGGCATCTGCAAGATATAACTGTCGGCTAGGTTCGCACCCCATTAGCAATTTATATGTTTCGGGGTCGTTTAGCCACTTGACGCGCCTTTCCAAATCATCATCGCGGAGTGGCCGAAGTTTGGCTTTCTTCCCGACAAGAGTAGGACCAACCATTGGAATGCCTTCCTCACCGCAACTGAAAATGTTTTTGCAATTTTATTATTTCACAAGAAATTGAACCAAAAACCCAGTTTGAAAACTTTGGACTAGAAAGCCCTGAATTTCTGGTACTTCATAGACAGCTACAAAAGCATTACTTAATCTCAAAGTAATCCAAGCACATTGCTTCACGAACTTCAGCCATAGTTTTGGCACCTTCCTCACGGGCACGCTTGGTTCCAGTAATTAGGATATCGTCAATTAGCTTTGGATTTGCTTCATACTTTGCTCGGCGCTCGCGCATTGGGTCGAGAAGTGCATTTATTGCTTTTGCAAGGCGCTTTTTGCACTCCACACAACCAATCCCTGCTGTTTCGCACTCTTTCTTGAGCTCCTTTATAAATCCAGGGTTGAAGACTTTGTGATATGCAAATACTGTGCATACGTTTGGATGTCCAGGGTCGCTTCTGCGCATTCTAGCAGGGTCTGTGACCGCCATGTTGACCTTTTTCTCTACTTCCTCTGGGCTATCCGAAAGATAAATACAATTCCCCAAGCTCTTACTCATCTTCGCATTGCCATCAAGCCCAACAAGCCGTCCAACCTCACCTACAAGCGCCTCAGGCTCGACAAGCACTGGTTTGTAAAGCTCATTAAACCTACGAACTATTTTGCGTGCAAATTCGATATGAGGAACTTGGTCTGCGCCCACTGGAACAAGATTTGCCTTGCAGAATGTGATATCCGCCGCCTGACTCACCGGATAGCCTAAGAAGCCATAGGTCATATCCTTATAGCCGTATTGCTTTGCTTCTGTCTTGATAGTTGGATTATGTCGAAGAACATTTACAGTAACAAACATTGAGTAGAATATAGTAAGCTCTGCAATCTCCGGCACCAGTGACTGAACAAAAATTGTTGTTTTCTCTGGATCAATGCCAGCCGCCAGGTAATCCTGAGTAACTTGGCGCACATCGGCCGGAAGTTTCTCTGGATGCTCAAAGTTCGTGGTCAGCGCTTGCACATCAGCGATAATAATAAATGTTTCATACTCATCTTGAAGCTTGACTCGATTGGCTAGCGAACCCACGTAATGTCCAAGGTGTAATGGTCCTGTGGGTCGGTCGCCTGTAAGTATTCTTCCTTTCATAAAAACCTCCAGAATTCGAGACTCCGCAAGTTATTTCGCCACACTCAAAAAGGCCGGAAAGCTTCTTATCTCGCTTCCGGCCCTTTTTTACATTGCAAAACAGCCGTGAGCGAGCCCAAGCAGCTTGCCCACGGCCGTAAACTTAGACTGCATTTCTTCAGTCCAGCTTGGCAAATGGACAAGCTGCATGCGTCCATCGCCAAGCCCATATTACATACTTTTCAAATTCCTTTCGCATCCTTAGTTTTTATTTACCATAGACTAGTTAAAATCGTCAAGGATTGTTGATTTACTATTTCTTGCGACCTAGTAGCTTAATCCATGGCCAAAAGGATATAAACCTGGAATGGTAACAGGAAGCACACCACTTGGATTGACATCGCCGAAGATCACATCAGCAGCCGCCTGGAAACCGCAATTTCTGTAGTTATATGCTGCAACATAAGCTTTCACACCGGGGAAACTTGCCAACTCATAAGGTTCTCGAAGCCCCACCACGACAACTGGTTTTCCCATTGATACAAGTTGGTTTACCAGCGTCGCCTGGCCTGAATTGGAAGAAAGCTGAGCCCTTGAGGTACCGACTATTACCACATTTGCGGACACTGCAGCATTCTTAACATTGTTCCGCTCCGATGAAGTTGGATTCGCTGATATCGGAATTGATTGGATATTTGAATGTTTTTGACTCATTATCGCAGCGAATCGAGTGGCGGCATCGGTCGTTGTCTCTGACGACTGCACAGTTACAAGAAGTATTTTCTGGGAGGGTGAAAGATTCAAAGGGAGATAGCCATCTAAATTCTGAACTAAAGTGACTCCCGCTCTTGCCGCAATTAATTCAGCATTTCTGTGGTCGGGATTGCCCACAATATCATCAGCCATGCTTGCGTCAACATAAGGATTGTCGAAAACGCCGGACCGATACTTCAAACGAAGAATCCTGGTAACCGCTTGGTCAATCCGAGATAATGAAATCTGTCCATTTAGCACTGCTGATTTGATGGCGTTGAAAGCCGCATCTAGATCTGGTGGAAGAGACAGCATATCCACGCCTGCTTGAACTGCCATTACCGCTGCTTGCTCGACCGTATAATTAGAGGTAATTCCTGCCATACCCATTGAGTCAGTCATAACCACACCATCAAACCCAATGTTAGTGCGGAGGTAACCTTCAATCACTTGAGGCGACAAGGTAGCAGGATGATTAGGGTCTAAGCAAGTAACAACTATATGTGCAGTCATTATGGCATCAAGGCCCCTGTTTACCAAATCTCTAAAAGGTTTTCCATGTATGGTGTCCAGAGTCTCGAAATCATAAGTTACAATCGGCAGGCCGGTATGCGAATCAACGGCGGTGTCGCCATGCCCTGGAAAATGCTTTCCTGTCGCAAGCACTCCCTGGCTATGTAATCCTTCCATATAAGCTATTCCGAGGTCCGAAACCAATTGCGCCTGTTCGCCAAATGAGCGAACCCCAATTACAGGATTCAGCGGGTTATTGTTCACATCCAAAACTGGCGCTAGATCCATATTCGCCCCAATGGCTTTTATCTCTGCTCCGAAGACACTGCCAGTCAAAAACGACATTTGGGCAGAACGAGATGCCCCAAGAGCCATGTTGCCCGGAAATTCAGCGCCGCCGGTTATTCTTGTAACCCTGCCGCCTTCTTGGTCAAGTGAAAGAAGCAGAGGGATGCCTCGACCATCTGGTCCAATGGCACATTCTTGCAAGTCATTGCTGAGCGTAGCAGCCTGAACTGGGTCATTTAGGTTGCCATTATATTGAAAATAAACTACCCCGCCAATGTGCTTACTCTGAATTATCTGGCGTTCCGACTCGTCTAACGTTGGGCCATCTATTCGAATTTGAAATAGTTGGCCAATTTTTTCGTCCAACGTCATGAGCGCAAGTCTAGCAGCCGAGCGTGTCTCATGGCACACAATGTCGCTTTGCCTACGAACCTTAACGGCACGAATCATCATGCCGTCTTCCTTTTCAGCAGTGACGACTCCTGTAACCCTAACAAACTTCCAATCCTTGTCAACATTAACACCATCAGAAGCAATAATCTTGACTTCGGTGCCGGGTGAGTCACTAATTTTAAACCAACGCGCAGGGTTATTGTAATCATATGCTGTGACCGTCCCCCAAATTGTTACCAGCAAGCCGATATTATTTAAATTGGCATCGCCAGCTATACCTTGCTGAAGACCGCAATCTCCTCCAGTCACTGCTCTTGCATTCATTCCAACGGGTTTAACTACATACGCACCCCCTGAGCGCTGTGGATATTCTGGGTAGGCAAAAATATACCGCTCTCCCGTCAAGGGGTCTGTCTCAATTGTACCTGATACATCAATCAGCTCATTCTCGGAGAATATCTTGTCCGTATTTATTCTAATTCCCTGACTTCTATCAATAGCTTCGGCATATATACATCCCGGGAAGCTAGCGGTTACAGCAATGTTGGAGAACGAAACTTTGCTGCCGTCGGGAAGACTACTCTTTGCCTCCAAAAGCGTAATCTCAGCCAAGCAGATTGAATGAAGAATAAACAAAGCAATTATGCAATACAGAAGGGAAAGCGCCTGATAGGATTTCATGCTTTACCTTTACAATTTTTATTGAGGCAATTCGCTTGGGGTTAATTCTATTATACACAAAACTGCCAAAATGTCAAGCACTGGCAAAATTATGGCTTGCCTGATTAATCTATACTTCCTATTGGATACTCCCCATACCGCCAAGCGGCGTCATAGCAAGCCACGACGTTCTGCGGCGGTACGTTTGCCTGGACGTTGTGGATTTGTGTAAAGACAAAACCGCCTCCTGGCGCGAATATCTCAATGCGCTCTTTCACGTGTCGTTCGATTTCTTCTGGAGTGGCGTTTGGAAGAACTGACTGCGTATCGCATCCTCCACCCCAAAACGTAAGCTTATCTCCAAATTCCTTTTTTAGCCTGCGAGGATCCATCCCTGCTGCCGAAGTCTGAACCGGGTTTAGCACTTCAACACCTTCTTCAACCAAGTCACCCATAATCTCCCAGCATGAACCGCATGCATGCAAGAAAACGTGAACATCTGAATGCTCTCGAACATACCAATATTGCTTAGCATGCCTTGGCTTGACCACTCGACGGTAGAGGTCAGGCGAAAGCATTGTAGCAATTTGTGTCCCAAGATCGTCGCCCATTTGAATCAGCTGGATGTAACCGCCAAGCATTTCTAGGTAGATTTGCAAATTTTCCATGTAAACCTCAACCATCTTATCCAGTGCGTACTCAACAAGCGCAGTATTTAAAGCAATTTCAGTCATGAACCGCTCCCATCCGAAAGCGTTCTGTCCTCCTTCCAAGATATTGCCGCCAAATCCAAGCATAATCGCATAGTCTGTGTTTTCATAGAGCCATTTTGCACGCTCTTGCATCCTGAGAAGGTCTTTCGGCTCGACAGGTTTCATTTCAAATAGTCGGTCTACATCGGCAAATGTATGTGCGTCTGCCAGTGGATTGAAGCATGGCTCGAAATAAAGGCATCCGTCGGGCATTCGCATCTGTACTCGGCCAAGGGAGTCCTTAACAACCAGGCAATCTCCTTCGCGAATAGGATTAAAATCAACAGGCACTTTTGCAGGCGAACCATCAGGCAGCGTCCAATCCTTCCACTCTTCTTCAAAACGACCCAGGGTATTGTTTAGGTCAATCACATCAACATGGAACCGCTCAAGTATTGGAGGCTCGGGAAGAGCTAACTGTTGCATGGTATCATAGACTCGCGTTTCACCACCTGTAATTCCCAGGTATGCTTTAAGCTTGTTGTATGCTATTGCCATTATGCCTGTCGATCGCATGCCTCCAAAATCAATTGGCACGCGGTCAGGTTCTTTATGGGCTAATGTGGTTAGAACTCTTTCTCGCGAAGTCATGCTGTTTCTTCCTTTCTCAGCGCGGTAAACCAGATGAAGGCATGGTTGCAACACGTATATTCTTCGGACATTCGGTTGGGAACAAATCATCCGAAAGCAGAGAATTAGCGATAAAACCTAGGAATTGATACGTTCTCCGGTTTTCCGATGCACCCGTACTTACTCCATCTGCAATCTCTTTGATCTCAGTTCGACGAAGCAGTAGGTCCGACTTCCCAATGTAGAAGCGGCGGACCTCCGCTGGTAAAGTTCGCGTGCCAGCAACCTTTGAGGGTAGCTTTGCCTCCAGAAGGTAAACATCGGCGCTACCAACCTTAGTTTCCCTTAACAATTGCAAAGAAGAATACTCCCTACCATCCCCAGGTACAAGGTCAAGATACCTAGCTAATAAGTGCGAAGGAATCTTGTTTCTCGCTCCTGGGCGCGAACGAAAACATATCTCTTGTTCAGGCACATAGAAAAGATGAACACTGCCGTTTATAACTTCCGTGAGCGGTGAATCTCCATCGCGCTTGTACAATAGCTTATCTGGCTTGACATACCTAAGTTCCACACTAGCAGTACCGGTTTTTTCTTTTATCCCTTCGACTGCACCACTGGGTTCGATGGGCTGGGCCCCGAAATGGTGCTCGCTTTGACGCCAGGATACAGCAGCGCTGCTGAAAGAATCATAAAACTCAAGCGTACGGTCGAACAATTCCTGAGCCGTTGGGCGCCTAACAAATGGCTTAAACTTCGCTGTTCCAAGTGAGAATTCGTTAACTGGCTTTATCGGCGCTTTAGGAAACCTAGGCTTGCCACAACCTGCAAAAATCAGCACACCTGATGCTAGAAGGCACCAGAATATAACCCAAATCCATTTACGGCTATTTGTCATAATCAATCTCCTTTTCCCTAGGCCCCTCAACTTCCTTCCTTAATCCACGTAGATTATCTGTCATCAGCACGACTTGTCGCCGACACCTCTTAGAGCACAAACTGTTCCAAATAGCGCTTGGAGAATAGCAAACCAGGATATTTGAGGTCAGTCAGCCACCTGCCTGAATGTTGCTCGATATTCACATCGCCTTGATAATTGTGGTAATAGAGAATTGCAAAAATTGCGCCCCAATTTGTCTGGTCCATACCTGGATTGGGGTCAGGGAAACGCTTTCCGCCTATAATTAGTGAGCCCTTCGCATGAACATGGTATACCCTGTTGCCCCAATCTCGCAGCTCCGCCAAATAGTCACGATTGTCGCCAATTGCATGCGATGGATCATATTTAATCCCTAGGTCGGGCAGCGCCGGCATAATGATTTCCCATGAGTCAGGCGCGACTGCGAAATTGCCCCAATGGCAATTGTAAAGTGCTACCCTAACGCCCTTGCTTTTGCCATACTCAATCAACTCGCCCAGAAAGTCAATGGCACGCTTGCAATTCTCCTGAAGCGAGCGATTTTCTTCATGTCCCCCGCCAGTCACAAAAAGAGGCGAACCAATTTCAGAACAAAAGTCAATGCAGGTCTTGGCGTCTGCAAGATGTTTAGCGCGCTCAGTCGGATCATCAGCGATATAATTCCGACCGAACAGTCCAATCATGTTAAACTCTACTCCATACTTCTTCACATAGCCCTTCAACTCGCTTGCCTTTTTTGTAAATTCAACATCTACATTGCCATTGTATTCGACGCATTTGAATTCGTTTTCGGCTGCAAATTTAAAATCCTGCTCGCTTAAATCACAAATAAACCCTATACGCATTGCTAATCCTCCTTTTAACTTATAAACTGCTTTATTGTGCTCCGAAGATGAGACCTTTGTCAACCTAAAAAGTAAGCCCATGGAAAAATCCATGGGCTTATCTACTAGCTTAAAATAACATTTTGCGTTATTGTCGCGGTTGGGGCGGAGGGGGTGGCGGAGGCATGGGCCCTGGAATAGGTTGACGACCATCACGCGGGCCATCATCTCGACGCCTACGCCAGTCCTCGAATCTCCGACGCATCTCCTCTCGCTGCTCGGGCGTTAAGTTTTCAAACATCATATGTCGAATCTCGTGCATAACTTGACCTCTCTGCTCGGGTGTCATCTGAGCGAAATAACTCCAGACTTCCTGAGCAGCAGCTCGGGGGTCGGAAGGCGGCATCATTACACTTATGCTCTGGACTTGCTTTGGTCCCTCCTGAGCTTTCTTTGCCGCTTCGGCACTTGCGCTGGACTCCCCACGCACCAAATATACCGGTTTAAGTTTCAAATCTGCCGCCATACTGTTAACCTTTTCTGCTTCGAGCTTAACTCCCGCGGCAAATATGGTTGCACTTTGTGAAGCCGAGTCTTCCAAAATTAACGAGTTATTACCGAGAGCCTTCAACGCATCCAGCAGATTAATAAGCTTTGTTGCATCTAGCTTACTAGTATCAGAACCTGCGCTTGTATAGGTTTTTACCCAGGTCAGTTTGTTCAGCTTACAGATTGTGGCTAACGCCTGTTCAGGCTGAACATCATTAAGGCTACAGGTCACCTTCCCTTTGATATTTGGGTCCACTACGATTGTGATCTGAGCCTTTTGAGCCAGCGAACTCAGCGCTTGACTTATGTCCATATCAGCAAAGTCAATCGAGATAGTTGATTGCGCCGGTGTCTGCTGTGGCTCTTCAGCAGCGAATGCCATTCCAAGGGACATTGCAATTAATAGAAGAAGCAATGAATATCGCATTTTTACACAACCTCCTCAGCGTTTCAACGCCTAGTTCGTATATTAGACGCATTTTTATTTGTCCAAGTTCACAATAATTTTTACCCTCAAAAATAAATTTTCCTTGCCAGGGAAAGGCTACCCTATATGGCATTCAAACAAGCAAGTTAAACTTAGAAACATTGGAATTATTATAGAGGCTACTCCAACCTCTTGCTAGCAATATTTACCCTTGACCTAAGGAGCCAGAAACGGCTTTGTCTGCTATGAATAACCTCGGCTGGCGCACGCTTCACGAAAAACGCGGTAATTGACGTCGTATAGTTCGACTTTCTTTGGCTCAGGCTCCACTGCCTCACCCACCTTAACCATGGCGCTCACTGCCAACTCAAGGCTTTCGAATAAAGTTTTGGAGGCAGCAATTACTGCGGCACCGACAGCACACTCGGTGAGCTTTGGACGAACGATTCGGCGGTTTAGAATGTTAGCACGAACCTGCATCCATTCAACACTTTTTGCTCCGCCGCCTGTCGTGTAAATAGTCTCGCCAATCTCTGCGCCGAGTTCATCAAATACCTCCAGGCACCAGCGCTCGACAAAGCCAACCCCTTCGAGATACGCTGCGTAAAGGTCGCGGCTATCCCTAGGCTGTCCTAAGATAAATCCCTCCGCGTCGGGATTTACAAACGGGAAGCGCTCCCCTTTGCGAACTAACGGGTAAACTACTAAGGCGGTTGGTGCATATTGAGGCACGTAAGCATCTAATTCATCAAGATTTTTGCCGCTAAAAAGTTTTTCCAAGCATTCCGCGCCAACATTGCTTGCTCCACCGGGCAGCCAATACCCCTCTGGATGGACATGGCAGTAAATTCGTCCGAGAGGGTCTTTTACTAGTTCTTTTGAAACCCCTTTAAGAACCATCGTGGTGCCTATGGTCGTATCCCAATCACCAACTTTGACCGCACCAGATGCTAGGAACCCGGCCGTGCCATCTGTTACCCCTGCAACCACTGGAATTCCGCTTGGAATGCCAGTTTCGCGTGCAGCTTTCTCCGTAACTTGGCCTATGACCAAACCAGGGGTTACAATTTGGGGGAGTTTCTCAATGGGGATGCAAAGAGATTCCTCAATAAAAGCAGGCCAGCGACGATCAATAAGGTCATAGCCCGTCTTAAGCGCGTTGGAGGTATCGGACATATGGAAATTGCCCGTAAGTTTGCTAACAAGGAAATCAACTGCGTGGGCAAATACCGATGTCTGCTCGAATATTTCGGGCTGGTTCTTTTTTATCCACAAAATCTTTGGAAGAGCAAAGGCTGATGAAAACTTATATCCCAGCTTTTCAACTAGGACCTTACCAGCAGAATTACACTCTTCCGCTTCTGTAACAGACCGAGCGTCGTTATACATAATTGCGGGTCGAAGCGGCTCACCCTTGCGGTCAAGTGGGAGAATCGTGCCCGAGGTCGAGTCAACTGCGATAGCTTTAATTCCTCGAGGATCGCGACCACATAGTTTTAATTCATCGGTCACCTTTCGGAGACATGCAACCGCAGCATTCCACCACTCATGAGGATGCTGTTCTGACCAACCAGGCGGAAGCAACTCAAGGTGTGCAGACGTAGCAAATGATTGGGATGCCTGCGCCAGCACCTCGCCTCCAGCATCCAACACTAAAGCTCTTGCGCCCTGAGTCCCCACGTCCAAGCCAAGAACGTACATTTTTATCCACCAAGGCGCTTTTTGACAAAACTTAATGGATTTCCTTCAAATTTAAAAATTGGGCGCTTTGTAATGCAAAAAGCCTAGAGAATCTGCAAATTAACCTTCGATATCTCGGCTTTCTATTCTCGAGAATCGGCAACCTTGCTAAAATCTTTATACCGCCGTGCGCCGGCAAATCTTTTCGAGTAATAAGGGTTACTCAGATAGTCAACCCTAACGCCTCGTTTTCGGCCAGCCGCATGGATGAACTGTCCATTGCCAATCCAAATGCCGACATGGGTTAGGGGTCCACGTGTATTAAAAAAGACAAGGTCGCCAGGCAGCAAATCTTCTTTTTTTACAGGCTTGCCAAGCTTAAACTGCATTTTTGCATTATGAGGTAGATCAATACCCTCTTTTAGGTATAGCATTCGCGTCAGACCCGAGCAATCAATACCATCCCTTGAAGTGCCACCCCATTTATAGCGTCCTCCAACGTAGGAGAATGCTCTGCTTATTAGGTTTCTCGTCCCAGCTATGACTCGAGATACAAAGTTCGCATCTTTATTGTCATTACGTTTTGCTGATGATTCCTTATTCGCATTTGGGTGGTCTTTTTTATCGGATGAACTGCTAAATATTGGATCAAGGATAATGTGGAGTTCTTGTGCGGTAAGATCTCGCCCCTCGATAGGCACTTGAAGCTTTTGTTCTTCATTTGTTTGAGGATTCTCTACGGCTTGATTCGAACTAGAGGACTTTGTTTTTTGACCTATGGGCTCTGCAAAAACATAATTTAAAAAAGTAAGAATCATGCAGATAATTCCAGTAGTTACTACTGTTGCCTTTCTGGCGCTTCTCAATTTCTCACTCTCCTGACCTGATATGAGATTTGCCGCCTGCCGTCAAATACAACCGGCATAATCACACCACTAAAAGGGGAAGTAAACATCTAGAGGGTCAGGGCAAACAAATATAAAAAGCCACGATTGGGGAACGTGGCTCAACGCAACTACCTACGAAAGGCTTGCAAGAGAAGACCAACCTTACAATTTATTTTCTCTTCACAACGCCTACGGAGTTAGCTGACGGGCTCGGGCTGAAGAGTTACCCTACGCATATGCGATGCGCCCCAACCACAAAAAGCGGTTCCCCCGTTCTCCTGACGGAAATTCGGCGACTTTATTTTGTTTTCAAACGAACTGCTGGCAGACTATTCGCTGCCAACACTAGCCGTGAGTATAACACAGCGCAAAACGCATGTCAAGAGTAAAATTGCTTTGCCAAACAAATTAAAACAATGAGGGGCCACCTCCAGCCAAGCACAATAATTTTTGCTATTGGCGACCCCTCGTTAAAATTCAGAATTACCACAAGAACCGTTTTAGCTATTTTAACGGCGAATAGCTGGTTCCTCTGTACGATCCTTGGACTCAGCTGGAAGCCTTGTAACCCTGCTAGTAGCCGGCGGAATCCAATCAGGAGCCTTGTAAACATGTGCAAACCATGCATAATCGGCAGTTTGCGTCCAAACTGGGTCTGCATATTCTTCGCGATATTCCTTTGCAAATCGATCCAAGAACGGCTTAATCTCCGGACCCAGCAGGGCATCACCACCCTCTTCACTTGGACGCGCCCCCGTGACTTTAACAACTCTCTCAGCTTCGTCAGGGTGGTCCATGAATCGGCAAGGTGTGAGTGGGTTTCGCTGATGCTTCAGACCTTTGCGAATTTCGGAGAAGAGAGGAGAGCGAAGTGCTTCGAGAAGGCTTGTATTGCGAATATTATGGGTTGTAAACTTAAAGAAGACGCAAGGCTCAATGTCGCCGCGGTTGTTTATGTGCAGGTACCGACCGCCAGCAATGCAGCCTTTCGAAATCGGACCAGAATTCCAGAAATCAGCAATGAAGAGTCCCTTCTCGCGAAGCATATCCCAAGTAAACTGACGGATGCGGTCTCTTTGCCACGGGGTTACTACAAGCGAGGTATCCGGATTCTTACCCACTGGAACGTACATAAAATACCAGCCGTACAAGCATCCCTTTTTCATAAGATGGTCAATGAACCTTGGGTTGGTTGCAACTTCAAAATTCTTGCTGGTATACGTGAGCGAGAAACCAAAAAGCACGCCCGCCTCACGTAGCTTATCCATTGCTGCCATAACTTTGGCATAGACTCCTTTACCCCGCCTTGCGTC
This sequence comes from Armatimonadota bacterium, assembly GCA_029907255.1. Lineage (NCBI taxonomy): Bacteria > Bacillati > Armatimonadota > Armatimonadota bacterium. Next base: position 11,365 of record JARYMF010000013.1, on the reverse strand, counting down.
GGTTTCTTCTTCCCAACCTTCAAGGCTGATAGCAGGCGAAAGGTTACCGAGTTCTATAAAATCGGCGACCTTCTCATCGTTGATTAGCGTTCCGTTTGTGTACATCATGAACGCCTGGTCCTTGTGTTTTGCGCAAATTGCCTTTATGGTTGGCCAAATTGCAGGGTGCATTGGCTCCCCGCCGGTAAATACAATAAATGTTGTGCCAAAAGACTTCAGCTCGGTAACCAATTTATCTATTGTATCGAAATCGAGCCGCTCATTTTCTCCCTTAGTGACTGCGCTCGCATAACATCCGACACATTGCAGGTTACATTCCTTAAGTGGAGAGATAACCGCCAAGCACGGCGGCTCGAAACCCTCTCTCTTTGCGAACTCAGCCCTTGTTTCTCCCTTTATCCACCAAGGAATCCACAAAGCGTTGAATAAAGACATTAGGAATTTTGGATGAACTTCGGAAACTACACGGCGCGCAAGGCGAATCGCCGGATGGTTTTTCCTAAAAGCCTCATTTAGCTGTCTAAGCTGCTCCCGCTGCCACTCTTCATATGGAATGTACTGAGCAATTGAGGTAAGGAGCGCTAGACCTTTCTCAAGCCGGCCTATGGCTTCGAGTCGGGGAAGAATCTTAACTAGCAGGAGTGTGATTAGCCGAGCTAATCTCTGCCTAGCAATGCGACGGTATTTGCCCAATGTGCATACCTCCTTTACCAAACGTCACCATCGCTGAAATCCATTCCAGCAACGGCCTAAGACTAGCTCAAGAGTGTCAGCATTGGCATTCGAGATTATATTCCAAACATAGCCACCTGTCAAGCAACCGGCTAATTCATATGTTGTTCTCGGCTTATGCTCCCCTATTTGATTGGAAGAAGACACCCTTCGGTATTCTTACTCAATCTTTGGTTACAGCCATTTGCCGCACTCTCCGGATTAGAGTATACCTACAAGACGTCACTAATTAAGCAGGTGAGGCAAATTCGACTTAGGCTCGCATTCGTAATTTGTGAAAAAGCAGCTGAATGTACAAAGGGGAAAAACGCGGATAAGTACCCAAAACCTATTTTAGAGGCAGCAGCTTTTTTAGGCGGATAATCTCGTCGCGCACCTCAGCGGCATGTTCAAAATCAAGGGCTTTTGCTGCCCGACGCATTTCTTTTTCCAAATCCGCAAGGACTAGCATTATCTCATCAATTGAGGCATTGTCAGAGATGTGTGGTTTTATTTTGTAATAAGCCTTTTGTTCCGCTACCTTCTTAGCCTCTATTACGTCACGCACTGCTTTAACTACCGAAGCGGGAGTAATCCCATGCTTTTCGTTATACTCAATTTGAAGCTTTCGGCGGCGTTCTGTCTCCTCGACTGCGCGATGCATCGAACCAGTTACGTCGTCGGCGTACATAATTACTTTTCCATGGATATTTCTCGCCGCACGGCCGATTGTTTGAATCAGCGAAGTTTCAGACCGAAGAAATCCCTCTTTGTCTGCGTCCAAAATTGCAACTAAACTCACTTCTGGAAGGTCAAGACCCTCGCGAAGAAGATTGATTCCAACCACCACATCGTAGACGCCAAGGCGAAGATCACGCAATATCTCGTTGCGGTCGAGTGTATGAATCTCCGAGTGGAGATAGTGAACCTTAATATCCAAATCCAGCAGGTAATCAGTCAAATCCTCCGCCATTTTCTTGGTTAAGGTAGTTACAAGAACACGTTGCCCCTTGGATGCGCGCTCCTTAATCTCATGCACTAGGTCATCAATTTGCCCTTGTGTCGGACGTATTTCAACTTCAGGGTCAACCAAGCCAGTTGGCCGAATTATTTGCTCCACAATTTGCTCGCTATGCTCCCTCTCATAAGGCCCAGGAGTTGCCGAGACAAAGATGACTTGATTGACACGATCAATGAATTCTTCAAAACGAAGCGGCCGGTTGTCCAACGAGGATGGGAGTCGGAATCCAAATTCGACGAGCGTTTCCTTTCGCGAGCGGTCGCCCTCATACATACCATGAAGTTGTGGAATAGTCTGATGGGACTCATCAATGAAGATAAGATAATCATCAGGGAAATAGTCAAGCAAACATGCGGGCGGCTCTCCAGGTTTTCTGCCATCTAGGATACGAGAATAGTTCTCGATTCCGGAACAATAGCCTACTTCCCGCATCATCTCCATGTCGTACCTAGTGCGCTGCTCAATTCGCTGTGCTTCGAGCAACTTTCCCTGCCTTTTGAAATATTTAATGCGCTCCTGGAGCTCAGCCTCAATCTCGGCAAGAGCACGCTCTAGCACATCAGCAGGCGTGACAAAATGCGTTGCCGGATATACAGTAATCCGTTCCTCCCTGCTTAATAACTCACCAGTAAGTGGGTCGAGAATGGAAATTCTCTCGATGGTGTCGCCGAAAAATTCAACCCTTATCACCACTTCCTCGTCCGCAGGTTGAATCTCGAGGATGTCACCCCTTACTCTAAACGTCGCTCTTTGTGGCGCGATATCATTTCGGGAGAACTGCATTTCTATAAGCTTTCGCAGCACTTCCTCGCGGTCGTATGTTTCGCCCTCTTTTAAAGCCAATATTGTCCGCTTATACTCAGAGGGTGAACCCAGCCCGTATATGCAGGAAACACTTGCCACGACTATGACATCTCGACGCTCAAGAACGGCCTGCGTCGCAGAGTGGCGCAACCGGTCAATTTCGTCATTGATAGAAGAATCTTTTTCAATATACGTATCTGTTTCTGGAATATAAGCTTCGGGTTGATAGTAATCATAATAGCTGACAAAGTATTCGACAGCGTTATGAGGAAAGAACTCCCGAAACTCACTGCAGAGCTGAGCAGCAAGTGTTTTATTATGGGCAATCACCAGCGTGGGTCTCTGCACTTGCTGAATAACGTTCGCCATCGTAAACGTCTTTCCAGACCCCGTGACGCCTAGAAGCGTCTGGAAGCGATATCCTGCGTTCAACCCTTCTGTCAACTGGCGGATTGCCTTAGGTTGATCGCCCTTTGGTTCATATTCGCATACTAATTTAAATTCGCCCATATCTTCTTCGGTACAATAAGTAGAATAGCTTAAATGATTTTGCTTTGTTCGCACATATGTTCGTGATTTTTCGATTTGCGTCTTTATAATTATACTTCAAAATGCGCCGGTGCCCAACTCGAAAAGTATTTTATGCTGTGATTTCGACCAAACAGCCATCACTTCTTGATTGCCGATGCGCTTCCCAAGTGCAACTTCAAAATCATTATAAGTATTTGACACCCATGTCGTACCGTTGAAAGAAGGAAACTCATTCAGAGTAGATCTGAGTCCAATTCGCCAATCTTCATTGAGCCTATAACTTAGACTACCAAACATAGTAAGCGAATTAGTATCAAGCCCTTTTATAGCATAAATAGAAGCGTTCCACTTCCGCATATCACCAACAATCCACGAAGCCATTAGGCTCTGTTTGTCTAGAAGCTGGCTGGAATACCCTGCTCTTTCTGCGAATCTGTAGCTCAACATGAATCGGTTGTTGCGGGATATATTCCAATTCAATGAGCCATAAGCATTTATGCTCATGCCAGATAAACTAGATGCGCCAAAGACATAACCAATGCCAACCGAAGTTCGAAAATCTAAGTCACGGGAAAACTTGATAGGCGATGAAGTAATGTTTCCACGAAGGGTTTCTGAAAACCCATCATTTTTTTCATCGCCTATCTCTGTATATCTGAGAAAAGAAGAAATATTGAATTTAAAAGGTGAATTGCCAATCTGCTTTGGCCGCGTTTGAACAGCAAACTGTCCCATCCAAAAAGGCGTTGCGCCTGGCGACCTACGCGTATCTATATTTATGCCGAAGCTAAGATTATCCAACCTTTTGTTCAGATTTAGTGATCCCCAGAAATCTCTGTGAGCAGGATAGTCTAGGTAGATTGATGCATCTGTTTGATTATCAAAGCGCTGGGTGTGAGTGAAATGTGCGCCCCAATCGCTGCCTGTAATTTGACTTATTACCAAACTTCCTTCGCCATGGTCTGTGAAGTACCTTTGCCGCATATCGATGAACCACCCTGGCGGCCGTCCATACCAGCCCCATCCCATCGGCTGACCATGCCGAAGAAGCAGAGCCCCGCTTGCATTTGGGCTCAGCATATAATATAGAGGCACATTTAGCGCGAGCCCTGAGTTGGTATATCCAACGTATTGGTCACTATCTGGCTGGTAGCCGGTTAGCGAAAGGACATAAAGCGGCAGGGAAAACATTCGCTTTCCATCAACGTAAAGGCTAGCTCGCCTAAATTGAATTTTATCATTAGGAAAAACAGTAGCCTCCTTCGCCTTTACGAGGATTCCAGCACTCGAAAGATCAGCAAAGTTGAAACGCTGGGGTGAATATTCGGGGCTATCGCCGAAGGGAACGCCTTGATTTGGGTCGCCTCTCAAGTCCACAGCGCGCAGTCCACCTTTGCTTGTTGCCAGGATTACGGCTTGCTCTATCATTAAATCTGTTGCGAAAAGTTCACATTCTGTCGTTCCCTTATCCGTACTTATCTTTATTGGCTTGCCTAAAGCTCCACGGGCTACAATTTTGTTTTCTTCGAGGTTTATCTGAACCGCATCGGCTTCCATGCGAATTATTTTGCTCTGGAGACGTACGTTACCAATCGCCTCAAGAACTTTGTGGTCAGCGCTATATGCAACGTAATCGGCGATGTCAATGGTAATATATCTCCGATTCTGGGGCACTTGTTCTTCTTCGCCAAAGGTTACGCTCGTCTGAGCTGCTGCACGGCCCTCAATCCACGTAGCCGTTATAATGCATGTGCCTTGAATTTCGGAGGCAATGAGTTTTGCCCTTGCAACTCCAGCCGATGTTTGCGCACTCTCATCAATCACTCCGAGAGTTGCTGTGAAACGAATTTCAGTTCCGTCTGGTGCAAGGGCTCCGTCCGAATCTCGAACCTCCGCATTAACAGTTGCAATACTCTTACCATCCGCCGGAACAACAACTGGATTAACTCTTAGAATAATAGTACCCATTGTTCCGCCGAGTGTGGGAAGCGGGAGCATTATGAATAGGTACAAGAAGGCAAGTGTAAGTGTTTTTGTGCGCATTGCGGTGTAATGCTAAAACATTTTGAGATAGCTGTCAATGTGTAAGCATAAAAGATATTTTCGCGGTTAAAAAGGCCCGCGCTGTCATTCAGTCACGGGCCTGATTGGCATATTTTAGGCGAGTTGTTTTTACCTAGCCTCCTCCGCCAAGAAGTAATCCCAATAGCAAAGCGCCAAGCATTGCCGGAAGCATGTTATCTTTTCTGTTGGTCTCAGCAGCAATTGAATTTTCCTGCTCCGTCATTGTGACCCCAAAATCAGCTCTCGTAAGACCCCGCTCTTTTTCAAAGAATTTATCCACGATGTCTGATACCGCCTGGATGCATAGAGCTTCCTCGGTTCTGCTTGCAGTTTCGGAATCTGCTTTTGCAACTGCTGTTGCCTGCACTACCTTCTTTGGAGTTTGAGCCGCGATATCCAAATACTCTAACTTAGCCTCAATCTCGACGCTTGCTTTGCTTGTATCATAGCGGTACTTTGTCAGCGACACGAGCACGGCTCCTCCGATTCCCATTTCGCTACAGACTTTGTATGCCTTCGCCTCTCCGGTGGCATCTGCCTCAAATATATCTGCTGTTTTTTCATCGAGCCTCTGCTCGCGTATCATGCGCTGAACAGAAACATTTTTAATATCATACGCTACTACCCGAATGCCAGGTTGTTCATTCAATCGTTCTTTAATAAGAATGAACAAGTCGGCCGCACAACGACTAGCCCCTCCGTTAGATTTAACTGCCACTGGAAATAGCATGACTGTCGTTGTCAGCCTGCTTTCCGGCTCAGCACCACTGCAATACCCTGTGCCGAAAAGGGATAATGCTATACACGTAATACACAGCAAGCAAATCCTTGCCACAAATAATTTCCTGCCCACGGTCATATACGCTCCTGTCATATGACATCAAATATCCTTATAGCGATTAGAACGGTGGAGGTGGTGGCAATTCATCCCCTCCGCCAGCAGAACCACCTCCGCCACCTCCGCCGCCACTTCCGAGGAGCAAACCTACGCCTAAAGAAAGCAGCAACATCGGCAGCCATGAATTCTTCTTGCTTTTTCCGTTTGTCTTAGCTACAGCTGCTGGCTTGGAAGTCGTTTCAGCATGATATTCTTGCCCGGTTATGCCAGAAACAAGTTTTTCGCTTAACTCTTTCACCGCCTCAGCTGTTATACTTTTCTGGGTTGCTGTGGAATCACCGGCAGACCTTGCCCTTATGCCAGTAGCAGTCAGGGTGTCTACTTTTTTGCCAGTCTTGAGATCATACCACTCTAGGGTAGCAGTCACTCTTGCCTGTCCTTTTGCCGCGTCCCACACGCACTCATCTAGCGAGCCAACAACCGCGACATCGGCTGACAACAATCTGGCTAAATCAAGCGCGCGATTTATGCTAGCTTGGTCGCTAAAGAAAGGACCCTCAAAACTCAGCTTTTTCTCTGGTTGAGAAACGACGAGTCGTTGTATCGCCGGCAGACGGGTGGAAAAAGGCAGAACGATATATTTCGGACTGCTTTCCAAGCCATGATTTAATAGCATGCTGAGTTCTTCAGCAACTTTAATATTCTCGTTGTCTACAACATCCAGCGGGAACGTCACTACCGTCTGTGTATAAATCTCCGACTTCCCGGCTGCAAGAGCACCGCTTGCTAAATAAGGAATACTTAGCAAAACAACCAATAACCATGCTAAAATTCTAGCTGCTCTAAATCTATGCATCACTTGTACTCTTCCTCTCTCCTAACACGGCTGGATTCCCAACCACTTGTTACTTTCCAACAATTATGCGGAATGGCCTGCCTCCAAGAGCCGCTCTCGCTGGCAGTATGAAGGAACTATCGCTCTTCATATCAACAGATTTACCTGAAAGCTCGTCAACGAGAGTCAAGCTTATATTGTCTGGAACGTTCTCAATACCAGGCCATGTGAGTTCGATATCTCCGCCACCCTGGTCTGTTGCCACAACAAATCGCCACGACTTGCCGGTAATCTCGCCAGACTTCAAGTCAATCGCGTACATACCGCCATTGTCATCGGTAAAGTAGACATCCACGAATCCCTCAAAGTAAGCAGGGCTCTCTACTCGCAATGTCGATTTAGCCATACCAAAGTAGTTTTGCTCATCTACAAGATCATCAAGCTTGGCTACGAGGTTCACTTCCCAAATCGGGGCACTGGCTCCTGCCGAAATAGCCTCTTTAATAGCCTGAGTTTCTACGCTCATTCCATCACTAGGTGGCGGCGGGAAGTCGTTGCCAGAGAACCGAAGCTGACAATTCTTAAACGCACGAATCCAATAACCATGCCATGGCTTCAGCGTTCTTTCAGCCCCTGACCTTGTGGCATGAACTAATCTATACTGTCTTGTGGCTGCGTCATAACCCCAACCGTAGTCTCTTACCCAACCTCTACTTGCTGCAGTTACTAGGTCAACGGGTTCGCTACCGTTGTAGGAAACGCGCAGGTCAGCCCAGTTTACTTCATTTATATATGGACAACCTATTTGGTTCCATCCAGGTTTAAGCTCAACCGTCACTGTCGATGTATTCAAAGAACCCTTAGGAGCAATTACCTTGGGCACATCCGTCTTGATCCAATAACCGCGCCCTTGGAATATTCCTGGGAAGTCAAAGTCGGTTCTATATCTCGGCAGTAACGAATAGATTTTGTAATTCCCAATCGTTGGGTCATATGCTGCAACCGCATATGGTGGGTCACTGCCAAACGTGGTATTGACGAAGCTATTGTTTGGCCTCATCGGAATCGAGATTAGGTCAAGACCAGTCACTGTATATGATGGACCAAGCACTGTGACTGATATTTCTGGCGAACTTGTCTCTTTGTAGTCGCCTGAACCAGCCCACGTTGCTTTCAACTTCCAAGTTCCTGTAGCACTTGGCGTCCATGACTTCGAATAACGCCCATCCGAACCAGTATTTACATACATGGTTACCAGATCGCCATCCGGCTCTGTAAGCGTTATCGTAAGCTTTACAGACATTGCCGGCGTAATCTTGCCGCTTATGGTTGTTGCTTCTCCAACCGCGGGCGAATCACCGCATTGGATGGTGATACTTGCTGTCGGGCGTTCTTTAACCACAGGCCCAGTGTAATGGTCTGTTGGAGGCTCAGGATTAACTGCTTCGTCAAGCCAGTCGGAAGCCTTGAAGAAGAATGTATGGTTAGTGCCCGCAGACAGTCCTGACTGCAAATAAGTATATGTCACACCCAAGGTGTAGTCATTCTGACCTGGGACCTTAGTCATCAAATGAGCGTGTGCTTCATCGGTTCCGTCAATGTATACCTTAACATATTCAGGGTCTTCGCCCAATGGGTCGAGATACTTAACGGTATACGTATAAGTAGAGTCATCAAAGCCCGTCGCCGGCTCAACCTTGCCTCCAACTAGTTGAGGTGGTAGATTTGCATGCACTCGCGGTCCAATCTTTTCCGGCGTTGGCGTTGCATCTTCTATACCATCCGACGCGGTGAAGTAGTACTTGTGCTCTACGCCTACAGCGAGCATATTCCTTATCGAGTATACATAGCGGACGCCATTGACATAGTCCGTACCAGAAGCTGGGTCTGGATACCCCTTAATCTCAATCCGTTCGCCATCAATATAAAGCCCAAGCGTGAACGGCGGCTGTCCATCGGGGTCTTTATATATTACGCTGTAGGTATACTCGCGGCCAGCGTTGTGCTCGATTGGCGTCACCTTCGGTTCGAGGAGCACGGGCTTGCGGTTGACAACATACGTATAGTATCCAGTCGCCGGGAGGCGGGTTACCAACCACCCATCGCTAGCCTCGAAGTAGTACCTATGAATGCCGCCAGTCGTCACGGTCACTGGCGCCGTCATTACAACCCCAGTTACCCAATCACTCAAACCAGTTGGCAACAGGTCTATTGAGTGCACATTATCTATTACAACGCGAACATAGCCCTGTGCCTCTGGACGACGGGTTGGTGGGTCGCCATTATCGTCTCTATATGTAACGGTCGCCGTAAACTCGTCAGTAGCTTTGCCAATCTGTGGCAGAATACTTCCGTCGGAGAGAACCGGGGCAACGTTACCAGGAGGCGCAGATTGGATAACTATGGGACCAGAAATGTCACTTTCTGTTATTGGGAATCGCACAACCGTTTGTCTCGTTTTGTTATTCTGCCCAATTACCTCTGTAGTAATGCTCTTAAACCGGGCTACATAACTGCCGGCACCAAGGCCAGGTATTCGATACTCGTACACAACACCGTCAGTATAGTTGTTATCAGCCGGGTCTTGCTTCTGAAGCTGTAACTTGCCTATGCTGAATGTGTCATCCACCTGCAGCCCTGATCCCGTCAAGTCCTGGATTAATGTCAGCGTATCCTCGGTATTGGACAGAATTGTGAACGCAGTACCTGAAAGCTGGCCACTCGTTATCTGGAGCGGCAAACCTTTGAATTCATCAACAGTCCAACCCGGAGACTGACCGTCAATTGTCACTGCGGTGATGGTATTCGCGCCTAGTGCAGCTACTTTGGCATTGTGCTCAATTTCACGAGCCTCAAGGCTCGTGGTAGCTTTGTTCACATAGACAACAGGGTAGCCAGCATCCGGCGGTTCGTTATTCAAGTCAGTATAAGTGACGCTGTAGTTGACCCACTGGGCTGGGCTAATACCTGTTACGGGATTTGGATACACGGTTCCAAGTGTAAGAGTCGGCGGATCGTTCACATATGGACCAATTATCTGAGTAAGTCCAAGGATTGGACTATCGGACGAACGTGAGCCGCTTGCATCATACACTGCATATCCTGCTCCGTCGGACGCTTCGAAGTAGTATCTGTGGACACCTGGCGAAAGCTTCATTGTCGTCTGGTATGTTACGCCAATCTTGTAGTTCGGCGTCCCAACGAACACAGGAGAAAGGTCATATGGCACGTCATCAACCTTTACCCTAACAAACGAAGGCATCTGCCCTTGCGGTCCATCTTGGTCCGAATATACCACCGAGAACCGAAATGTAGTTTGGCTTGTGCCAGGGTTAGGGGAAACTTGCCCTGCAGTCAATCTTGGGGGGGTGTTCAACCCAACCGAGGTTGGGCCAGGAACACCAAACCAATACTGCATTTTAATTGTTGTGGCACTTGTGTATAGCTTGATTACGCCATTCTCGAAGTCCGAATTTTCAATATCGTAGCTTAAGGGTTTATTCGAAGCGTCATAAACCAAAGGATATTCATACAATGGCCAGTTCTCGCTGTCGTAATATTGGTCTCTAACTCCCCCACCTGTTGGCACTCCTGCTACTAGCGGTTTGTGAGCTGTGAAGAAAGTATCCGTTGGCGTTGGTGATGTGAGGGTCTCCATCGGATTCCAAATTGTATGAGCGCTTGTACTGCCGGTAGATGGGTCATAAACAGCTGGATCTATACCGTCTGCAGCTACCATACAATAGTAATAACTGACTGCCGTGGGATCGCCGCCCAACCGTGTAAGGAAGCTGTAGTCTTTCCCATCGGTATATACTACATCCGATGGATCGGTAGGCAACATTGCGTGGCCACCATCCCATGTAATCGTTCCATCCGCATGCACCGTTCCAATATAGACTATTACATAGGTTGGCGGTTGATTATCCGCGTCTGTATAGCGGACCGAGTATCTCCACAATGTTGCTGAATTTGCTGTTCCGTCTGTTGATTCAACTTTGCCTAACGAGAGAATTGGCTTAGTGTTCGGTTTTATAAATGGTCCGTCTATCCAGTTTGGCACATCTCCGGACCGAGGTGGATACCAAACCTTTTCACCGTATATTCTTTCATTGGGGTCTGTTACTATTCCCCAGTCATCGACAAACTCAAAATAGAATTTCCGCTGGCCAGGCTGCAAGACGTGTTCCAAATTTGCAGAATCAAACTTGTAAACTACGCCGTCATCGTATTTATTGTCACTTTTGTCAAGTTTCTCCATGACGACCCTTACAGCGCCACCGTTTTCTAGGGTTCCGCCATCACGCAATTGAATAATGAGATGCGCCTGATATGGCCTTTGGTTGTCGGCGTCCCTATAGGTTACAGTCCAACGGAAATTATCTCCGGCGGTGCCGATTTTTGGCTCTACCTTTGCATCTAAAAGCTCAGGCCTATGGTTGATATATGGTCCCCAAATCCAGTCATTGCCACCTCTAACAGGCCACTTTACTCTCTTTTTCCCATCCGTAGCTGTGAAGTAGCAGACGTGCGGGCCAGCTTCAAGCGAAATAGGCGAAGG
>JARYMF010000012.1:88955-90676 GCA_029907255.1 Armatimonadota bacterium | reverse complement strand
ATGCGCGGAATCAATAGTTGCTCCTTTCACAGGAAACGCCACTTCGATTAAACGACGATCAGCCATTCGAAGTACTCCTCACCAGTTGCGCGGGGAAGGCTCTCGACACCCCAATTCATTTACTACTGCGCCCTGAAGCGTGGCATTACACCCAAATGCGGTGTGTGGTTTTAAAGGCAAATATAAGTTGGTTTAATATTTTAACAAACAGTAACCAAATTGTCAAGCGGTTTATTGTTCGGGTATGTTGTTTCTCTTCAATTGTGAGGTGTTTGAAGTGAGGGTGGCGAGGCTTGCGTTCGGTAGTAAGGATGGCTTGCACTCCTCGCCACCTTGCACAAACAGCGGCAATCTGAAGGGTCATGAGAACATTAGTAAATCATCGTATAACTATGTCATCTCCACTCCTTATTCGAAGGAGGCGATGTATCTCGTCACCAACCTTCTCACAGGAACTGATTGCCGTCAATGCCACATACGATCCTACCGCCGGCACGCCAACACCAGTCGGCACAACACACTTGACGTCCACTCCACTGCCGTCATTTATTACAAACCAATCCGTGCCTGCATCAGTTACACAACCACTGGTCCGCACAAGTAAGCCAATGTTGTTTAAACCAACACCACCTGTTACCCCTCGCTGACCAGCTCCATTCGAAGGATTCCACATCCAGTCGCCGCCACCAAGTGCCCGATTAACCATCCCCAAAGGCTTGATATTGCCTGTGCCACCCTTTAGCACATACAAAGCAATAATGTATCGCTCGCCAGAATCTGCATCGGTCGCAAGCGTTCCAAGAAGGGTGACCTTGTCTCCAACAGCTAGCCCATGGTATGCCTGCCGCACTTGAATGCCTGCAGACCGGTCTTGAGACTCAACATAGAAGAAGCCATCGAACGCGCCAGTGACTACCACATCATGTATTTCGACCATCTGTCCATTCGGCAGCAGCCGAGCCCCTGAAACCGTTACTTGAACACCCGGCGAATAGTATTCGTCGCTTCCCATGTCTACAGTCCTGTTCTTGCGGAGCTGACCATCAATGTCAAGCCAGTCAGGCTGGACAACGCTATCGTCGCCTGCATCTATGCAAGGCGAATCATACCGTATGTGGTAGTCGCCCGCCCCCCGGTTAACAAAGATTGGGTCAACCTGGATGTCGCCAATGCCAGGTGATAAGCCATTGTAGTTGTAAGAAAGACTGCCCGGGTTGTACACGCAGTTGTTGCGAAGTGTCGGCGAACCGTTGAGATTGTAGATACCTGTGTAGTTGAATGCGACTATGTTGTTAAATATCGAAGGAGAAGAGTAGTAGCAGTATATCACCTCCCGAAAATCGTTTGCAGCTATAGTGTTGTTTAAGATTGCAGGCGAAGAATAAGAGCAGTATATCCCGGCACCGCCGGATGATGCCCTGTTTCCAACTATGGTGTTGTTCGAAATGATTGGCAAGGAATAGATGCAGTATATCCCACCGCCATAGGATGTTGCTTTGTTCGATTTTATGGTGTTGTTTGAAATGACTGGTGAGGCATAGGAGCAGTATATCCCTCCACCGTTGGTTGCATTGCCATTTCGTATTGTGAAGCCACTTATAGACGCAGCTTTGTAACCCACTTGTATCGCAGTCACCACTGAACCACCCTGGTTGCCATCCAAAATAGTCGCATTAGCTACCCAGTTCCGCTGCTCCCTCAACGTCTCAGTCCCTGCAAAA